>JAAZOP010000113.1 GCA_012797735.1 Myxococcales bacterium | reverse complement strand
CGCTCCGGCGCCGCTCGACGCCGGACGCGAGGCCGCGGCGGCACCCGAGGCGGTCGTGCGGCCCGACGCGACCGCCGAAGCCGTGGCGCCCCAGGACGCGGGTCGCACGCCGGACGCCGCCGCACCGGACCCCGGGACGACGCCGGACGCGGGGCCGTCCGGACCGCCTGCGGCGGAAGCGGCCCGGGTGTTCGCCACCCTGCAACGCGATGTCCAGCGTTGTGCGGAGGCGGAGGGGCCCGGTCGCCTGCAGGTCCGCGCGCGCGTCCGCGGCAGCGACGGTCGCGTCCGCGAGGTCTCCATCGAATCGCCCTATACCGGCGCGGCGGAGCAATGCGTCCGCAACCTGGTCGCCACTCTGCGCTTCCCGACGTTCGCCGGGGAGTCCGCGACGCTGGAACACGTCTACGCCGTCGCCGAGATGCAGGTCGGCGCGGACGTCGGCCCGGACGCTTCGCTCCAGCAGCAGCTCGAGGCCGAGGAGGCCCGGCTGCGACGCCTGGCCAAGCGCTGCATCGTGGGCGTCGAGGGACCGGTCACGGTGCACGTCTGGATCAACGCGGATACGCGCACGGTGACCCTGCGCCGGGTCGATGGCGACGTGACGGACGAGCAGCGGGCGTGCCTGGCCGACGTGGCGCGGGGGGCCAACGTGCCGAACGTTCCGAGCAGCACGGAACGCGCCTGGCGCATCCAGTAGCGTCGCCTCGCCTGGCCGCCTCGACTGGAGCCATACCAGCCTCGATTGCCCGGATCCGGAGATGACCTATCGCCCGCAGAACACGCCGGGGTTCCTGATCCGGCTCGAGGCGGCGGGCCGCATCTACGAATACCACTCGGACGCGGCGTACTCGATCATCCTCTGCAACGACGGACGACCGGTGCGCTCGGGGGATTGACGCCGCCTGCAAACGGTCCGCGCCAGCCGGCAGGCCGCGCAGCACGAGCTACAGGATCGTCTTCAACAGGTCGCCGGGGATGACGATCCGACCGGTGAGCGTCGCTCCGCTGCGGGAGAGGGACACACTGTCGAGCATCTGCTTGAACGGCGCGACCTCGGGCTTGTCCGCCCCCGCCATCGCCAAACCGGCCTTCGCCGTGCCGATCAGCCCGTTGGCCATCTCGAGCATTCGCTGCGCACCCGCCTCGTCGGAGAAGGTCAACGCCGCGCCGATCGTGATCGAGTCGCCCAGGCCGACCGACAGCGCGACCGCGGTCGGCACGGGAACCGGCTTGCCGCCCGAGAACATCGCCAACCCGTCGGCGACCAGCGCCGCCACCGACTCGGGCACCTTCATCGCACCGACGACGGCCCCGGCCGACATCGTGGCCATCGTCTTCATCAAATCGCTGCTCTCGATGGAGGGACCGCCCGCCATGGTCGCCAGGACCGCGTCGAGCCGCGGCGCCGTGCACATCACTTGGACGGCGTCCGCCGGCGAAACCAAGGCGAACTGGTCGCCTCCGGTCCCCCCGAGCAGCACTTTCCGGCCGTTGCGCTCCTCCTCGCGGACCGACGCGTCTCCTTCCTCGGACAGCCCGTCGAGACACGCCCGGACGTCCGCGGTGGCGGGTCCCTTGAGCAACAGCGCCATGTCGGGCACCGGCGGCGTCGCCTTCTCCGCGTCGCCTTCGCCCTCCTCCGCCGGAGGCCGGCTCCTGGATTCCGCCGCGGCGAAGGCGTCGCCCAGCAGATCATCCGCCGAACCGTAGATCGCCAGGGCCAGCCGCTCCGTCCGGTCGGCCAGCGGCCGGCACGCCGGCGGCACCTTGTCCAGCAGCTTGTCGCGCAGCGGCTGGAGCAGCGGCGACGCCATCAACGCCTTGACGTCCAGCTCCAGATAGCCCGCCGCGTCCGCCGGAAGATACTTGCCGCTCTCCGGCGACGGAGCGGCCGGTTCCGGTCCCTTCTTGCCGCAACCCAGAACGGCGACCGCCGTCGCCAGGACCCACCATCGTGCCGTGCGCATGCCGGTCTCCTTCCTTGTTCCCCGGGAAGCCGCCCCGGAAGGCAGCACGGATAGCATGGGCTTCGCCGTCGAGGCAACCCGCGCCTCCGGCCGGCGCAACATGCAACGTGGACGTCCGGTGCATGGGTGCCTGCGGACGTCCGGCCCGTCGGTCCGGCCCCGCCGGCATCGCGCTCGCCCTCGCCGCCCGTCCGTTCTCCGGCCGAAGCCCGCCGCCGACAGGCGGTGTTGCGCGACTTCCGACGTTCTGCCTAGGCTTGGGTCGCGCCGGTCGACCCTCGACCGGCGAGGAGACCGCGGATGTCGCCTGGACCCCGCCATCGCCTGTTCGCGACCGTTCTCCGGAAGAGGCTGCTTTTCGGCGGCCTTGCCCTGTCACTGGCTGCCTGCCGATCCGGGCCGCCGACGACACCCGCCGGACCCGCCCGGTTCCCCGAACCGTGGCCGCCGGAGGGGCCGGGAGCGGCCGAACCGGAACCGCCTGCGGAACCGGTGCCGCCGTGGCTCGACGCCGGCGCCCTCGCCGCCGCCGGCTGGGAGCCGATCGCGGTCGTTCCCTTGCCGGCCGATTCTGGGGCCGGCCCGCCGGTGCTGGTCGCCGCCCGCGCCCTCGACGGCTCCCCCGGAGCGTGGCTCCTGTGGGAGTCCGATCATCCGCCGGCCGAAGCCTCCGCGCTGCGCTTCGCCGGTCCGGAACCGCCGATCCCGCTCTGGCCGCAGCCCGGCGCGAATCCGGGCGAGTGGACCCTCGTGGCGGAGCAGGCGGCGTCGGCGGGGGCCGGGTTCGAGGGGTCATGGCCCGGCGGGTGGGCGGTCGATGCACGCGCGCGGCCGCCGCGCGTCGAGCCGCTGTGGGAGGCGCTCGAACCCGCCGATGCCGTCGCCGCGGTCGACCTGGAGGGGGAAGGGGTGGTCGAACTGGTGTCGGTGCGCTGGCACGACGCCTGCCCGGATCCGCTCGATCTCGCCCCGGCCCCGGAGCCGGCCTGCGGCCCGCCGCCGCCCGGGGAGACCGAAGGGTGCCGCGACGAGCCTCCGGCCGACCCCTGCCTCCTGCTGCGGGCCTGGAGCGGCGGGAACGGCGTTCCCCGCGCGTGGCGCACCGGACTTCTCGCCGGCGACCGCCTCGCCTCGCTCGGCGATCCCCGGCTCGACCGCATCGTCGCCCTGCTGCTCGCCCTCGATTGCCGGTACCTCGATCTGACGGGCATGACACTGCGCCGGGAAACCGGCCTGCTGGCGCCCGGAGAGGACGACGAGCTGGTCGAGTCGGTCCGGTGCGTCGACCCGGCCGCCGGCCTGCTCGCCGCGACGGTCGGGTGGATCGTGCTGCTCGAGGCCGGGGACGGGGCGCGCGTGCCCGCCGGCCGGGCGCTGTCGCTGCGCGTCCCGGCGGCGGAGGCCGGCGACCCCGCCGGACGCTGGAGCCGCGGATACCGGCTGCTCCCGGACCTCGACGGCGACGGCGTGCGCGACTGGCTGTGGCTGGAGCGGTCGGAAGCCGGCACGCGCCACGTCGTCACGCGGGGCCCGGACGGCCCGGTGGCCGGGACGCTGTTCGTCGATGCCGGCGGCGAACTCGTCGAGCGCCTCGTCGTCCCGCCGGCCGGAGGCCACGTCCGCCTCGAAGCGCTCGACTGGCGCCCCGCGCCCGAGCCCGCGGCGCTGCTCGACGTGCGCCTCGAGGCGCCCGACGGGGCGGCCCGAACCGAGCAGGTCGTCGTGCCGCTCGAGTTCCGCTGACCGGCGCCGGGCTTCCCGTCCACGGCCGGACGCCGGCGGCTGCGGGATTCGCCCGGCCTGTGCTATGGTTCGTTCCCGTCCCGGATCCGGCGCAACGGAGGTTGCGGGTGGCCGGGTCGCGAAGGGGGCGCGGATGGTGCCCGAGCCGAGCGTCCTGGTCGTCGATGACGACGAGTCGATCCGCGAGTTCTGCAGCCGCGTGCTCGCCGGGACCGGCGTGTGCGTGGTGACCTGCGGCTCCGGCGCGCAGGCCATCGAGCTGCTGGCGCGCGGCGGGTTCGACCTGGCGATCCTCGACATCCGCCTGCCCGACTGGCGCGGCACGGACGTCCTCGAGTGGATGCGCGCCGGCGCCCCGTGCACGTCGGTGATCGTCAGCACCGCCTACGCCAGCCTGGATCTGGTCGTCGAGGCGATGCGCAAGGGGGCCGTGGACTTCCTGGTCAAGCCCGTCTCCCCCGAGGCGTTGCGCGACGCGGTGCACCGGGCGCTGGGCCGTCGCTCGATGCCCGCGGCCGTCTCGACATCCGCGCCGGCGCCGCCGCCGGCGCCCGCCGCGGACGGCCTGGGACAACTGGTCGGGCGCAGCGCGGCGATGACCCAGGTCCACGACCTGCTGCGCCGCGTCGGCCCCACCGATTCCACGGTGCTGATCACCGGCGAGTCCGGCACCGGCAAGGAGGTGGTGGCGCGCACGATCCGCAGTCTCAGCCCGCGCCGCGACAAGCCGTTCGTCGTCGTCGATTGCGGGGCGCTGGTCGGCACGCTGTTCGAGTCCGAGCTGTTCGGCCACGTGCGCGGCTCGTTCACCGGCGCGACGTCCACCAAGCACGGCCGCCTCGAACTGGCCGACGGCGGGACGGTGTTCCTCGACGAGATCGCCAACGTCACCCCGGACATCCAGGCGAAGCTGCTCCGCGTGATCCAGGAACGCGAGTTCACCCGCGTCGGCAGCAACCAGGTCGTCCCCGTCGATGTCCGCATCCTCGCCGCGACCAGCCGCAACCTGATGGAGGAGATCCGCGCGGGTCGGTTCCGCGAGGACCTGTACTACCGCCTGTGCGTCGTTCCGATCGTCCTGCCGCCGCTGCGCCAGCGCGCCGACGACATCCCGCTGCTGGCCGAGCACTTCCTGGCGCGCTACGCGCCGCCCGGGCGCCGGATGAGCTTCTCCCCCGCCGCACTGCAGGTGCTGCTGCGGCACAGCTGGCCGGGCAACGTCCGCGAACTGCAGAACACGGTGGAACGCGCCGTGGTCCTGGCCCGCGGCGACGTGATCGAACCGCGCGACCTGGCCTGGCTCGCTCCCGACGAGACCACCGACCGGCCGGCCCCCCGGCGTCTCGAGGACGTCGAGCGGGAGCATATCGACCGCGTGCTGCGGGAATGCGGCGGCAACCGGTCGGCCGCCGCCCGCGTGCTCGGCATCCATCGCAAGACCCTCTGGCGCAAGCTCCGCGGCTGATCGCTCCGGACCACGGCGATTCGATCGGTGGCCCCCGGCGGCCCCGTCCGCCGACGCCGGCGCCGGGGCGCGAGCACCGAAGGTGGGGCGATCCGCCACGGTCCGGGGCGTGCGGCCACGCCGCTTTGGCTCCCCGCGCGTCCGGGCGCGGCCCGGCCCGGCGCGCGACGGCGATGGCGCCCGCTCCGGCGGCCGAATTCCAGCGGTTTCCGGGCGGGAACCGCGGACGCCGTCGCCTCCTCCGATGCGGTCCGGCGTGGCATCCGCCTTGCAGTTCGCGCGCGCCCGGAAGCGCTCCGGACGCGGGCAAGACCGTCCCGCCGCTCCGCAGAGCAATCCCAGGAGGTCGTGATGGCGAGTGCGGAAGTCAGTCTGAAGATCGCCGCCCCGATGCTCGAGGTCGCGCAGACGGTGCGGGAACAGGGCGGCGAGCAGCTCAAGGAGTGCTACCAGTGCGGGACGTGCACCGCGGTCTGCCCGTGGGGCGACCTGCGGTCCTTCAGCCCGCGGCGCTTCATCGAGCTGGCGCGCACGGGGCTGGAGGGCTTCGAGAACGACGCCTGGACCTGCGTCACCTGCAAGCGCTGCTGGGACCGCTGCCCGCAGGACATCAACATCCCCCAGCTCTTCCAGTCGGTGCGCCGCATCCTGCTCGAGTCGAACTCCAATCCGCGCACGCTGAACCAGCCGCTCGGCAGCCTCCGCGCCGTCGGCAACCCGTGGGGCGAGCCGATCGAGAAGCGGGAAACCTGGGCGCGGCAGGCCGAGGTCCCCGTCTACGGCCCGGGCGTCGAGCACCTGCTGTTCACTTGCTGCACCAACGACTACGACGCCCGCAACAAGCTGGACTCTCGGGCGATCGTCGAGGTGCTGCGGGCGGCGGGCGCCAGCTTCGGCCACCTGGGCAACGACCAGCGCTGCTGCGGCGACCTGGCCTACACCGCCGGCGACACCGGCGCCTTCGAGCAGATGCGCGAGGCGAACCGGGCCACGTTCGGCCGCGCGCGTCCCGGCAGCGTGCTCGTCACCTCGCCGCACTGCCTGCACGCCTTCCGGAACCGCTACGACGACCCCGAGGGGCGCAGGCGAGACGACGGGAACGGGCGGGGCGAGACGCGCTACCGCCACGTCGTGGAACTGTTCGCCGAGGCGATCAAGAGCGGCGCGCTCAGGCCGACCCGCAAGGTCACCCGCAAGGTCACCTACCACGACCCGTGCTACCTCGGCCGCTACAACGGCGTGTACGACGCCCCGCGCGAGGTCCTCGCCGCCATCCCCGGCCTCGAACTGCGGGAGATGGCGCACCACCGCGAGGCCAGTCTGTGTTGCGGCGGCGGCGGCGGCGGCGTGTGGGTCGAGACGGCCAAGGGCGAGCGGCTCGGCGACCTGCTGATCCGCGAGGCGCTGGCCGCGGGCGCCGAGACGATCGCCACGGCCTGCCCGTTCTGCGTCCAGATGCTCGAGTCCAGCATCCTGTCCTTCGGCCTCGAGGAGCAGCTCAAGGTGGCGACCGTCGCCGAGCTGCTCGCCGAGTCGCTGCGTCCCGGGGAGGGCTGAGATGACCAAGCCAAGCGGACATCGAATCGGCGTCTACGTCTGCCACTGCGGCGTCAACATCTCGTCCGTCGTGGACGTGACCGAGGTCGCCGCCCAGGCCGCCAAGGAGGGCGACGTCGTCCTGGCCAAGGACTACAAGTTCATGTGTTCGGCCCCCGGCCAGGACCTGATCCGGGCCGACATCGCCGAGCACAAGCTGGACCGCGTCGTCGTCGCCGCCTGCTCCCCGCGCATGCACGACGACACCTTCCGCGGCGCCTGCGCCAAGGCCGGTCTCAACCCCTACTTCTCCCACATGGTCAACATCCGCGAGCAGGACTCGTGGGTCACCAAGGACAAGGCGCTCGCCACCCAGAAGGCGGTCGCGCTGGTGCGCGCCGCCGTCCGCCGCGTCCGCCGCCACGAGCCGCTGTACAGCAAGGAGGTCGACGTGCAGCCCGGCGTCCTGGTGATCGGCGGCGGCATCGCCGGCATCCAGGCCGCGCTCACCATCGCCGACGGCGGCCAGCACGTCTGGCTCGTCGAGAAGGAGCCGACGATCGGCGGCCACATGGCCCGCTTCGACAAGACCTTCCCGACCCTCGACTGCTCCGCCTGCATCCTCACCCCCAAGATGAACGCCGTCGGCTCCCATCCCAACATCACCCTCCTCACCTCGTCCGAGGTCAAGGACGTCTCCGGCTACGTCGGCAACTTCAGGGCGGTGATCGAGACCAGGGCCCGCTACGTCGACCACGACGTCTGCAACGGCTGCGGCCTCTGCATGGAGAAGTGCCCGAAGAAGGTCCCCTCGGAGTTCGACGAAGGGCTGATCCCGCGCAAGGCGATCTACGTCCCGTTCCCCCAGGCCGTGCCGAACAAGCCGGTGATCGACCGCGACGCCTGCATCTACTTCCAGAACGGCAAGTGCAAGGCGTGCGAGAAGATCTGCGGGCCGCAGGCGATCCGCTGGGACGACCAGCCGAAGACCACCGAGATCCAGGTCGGCTCGGTCGTCGTCGCCACCGGCTTCGAGATGTACCGCGGCCCGGCCCTGGCGGAACTCGGCTACGGGAAGTACCCCGAGGTCTACCACGCGCTGGAGTTCGAACGCCTGAACAACGCGTCGGGCCCGACCGAAGGCAAGATCGCGATGCGCGACGGCCGGACCCCCCAGTCCGTCGCCATCGTCCACTGCGTCGGCAGCCGCGACAAGAAGTACAAGCCGTACTGCTCCCGCGTCTGCTGCATGTACTCCCTCAAGTTCGCCCACCTGATCCAGGAGAAGACCGGCGCCGAGGTGTGGGAGTTCTACATCGATGTCCGGTCGCCCGGAAAGGCGTACGAGGAGTTCTACGACCGGATCCGCGAGGAGGGCGCGCACCTGATCCGCGGCAAGGTCGGCCAGGTCACCGACCAGGCCCTGACCGACGACGAGCGCGGCAAGCTGATCGTGGTCGCCGAGGACACGCTGGCCCAGCAGCGGCTGCGCGTCCCGGTCGACATGGTCATCCTCAGCCCGGGTCTCGCCTCCGCCCCCAAGTCGCTCGCCGTGGCCCAGCTCCTCAAGTGCTCGACCGACAAGGACGGCTTCCTGATCGAGAAGCACCCGAAGCTGGCCCCGATCGAGACCGCCACCGACGGCGTGTTCCTCGCCGGCTGCTGCCAGGGCCCCAAGGACATCCCCGACACCGTCGCCCAGGCCCAGGGCGCCGCCTCACTGGCCCTCCAGTTCGTCGGCAAGGGCAAGGTGCTGATCGAAGGCCGGACCGCCTGGGCCGACGACCAACTGTGCTCCGGCTGCCGGATCTGCAACTCGCTCTGCCCGTACGGGGCGATCACGTTCGACGAAGCCAAGAAGATCTCCGTGGTCAACGAGGTGCTGTGCAAGGGGTGCGGAACGTGCGCGGCGGCCTGCCCGAGCGGTGCGGCGCAGGCCCGTCACTTCAAGGACGACCAGATCTTCACCGAGATCGAAGGGGTGCTGGCGCCATGAGCGAACCCAGGATCGTCGCCTTCCTCTGCCACTGGTGCTCGTACACCGGCGCCGACCTCGCCGGTACGGCGCGCATCAAGTACTCGCCCAACGTCCGCATCATCCGCGTCATGTGCAGCGGACGCATCGAACCGCAGTTCCTCCTCAAGGCCCTGCGCGAAGGGGCCGACGGCGTGCTGGTCTGCGGCTGCCACCCCGGCGACTGCCACTACCACGAAGGCAACTACAAGTGCCTCCGCCGCTTCCTCATGCTGCGCCAGATGCTCGGCCAGTACGGCATCGAGGAAGGCCGGCTGCGTCTCGAATGGGTCTCGGCCTCCGAAGGCGACCGCTTCGCCAAGCTGGCCGACGAGTTCACCGAACAGATCCGCGCCCTCGGACCGCTCGGCGGCCGCGCCGCCTTCGTCGAGGGCACGCAGCAGGGAGGAACCTCATGGGCAAGCTGAACGTCGGCGTCTACTGGGCCGCCTCCTGCGGCGGCTGCGATGTCGCGATCCTCGACATCCACGAGAAGGTGCTCAAGGTCAAGGAGGCATGCGACTTCTTCCTCTGGCCGATCGCCATGGACTTCAAGTACGCCGACGTCGAGGCGCTCCCCGACAAGCACCTCGACCTCGTCCTGTTCAACGGCGCCGTCCGCAACTCCGAGAACAAGCACCTCGCCGAGCTGCTCCGCAAGAAGAGCAAGCTGCTCGTCGCCTTCGGCTCCTGCGCCCACACCGGCGGCATCCCCGCGCTGGCCAACTTCACCACCAAGCAGGGGATCTTCGAACGCGCCTACCTCACCAGCGACTCCACCGATAACCCGCAGAAGGTCATCCCCAAGACGAAGGTCAAGGTCCCCGAGGGCGAGCTCACGATCCCCGAGTTCTTCGAACGCGTCTTCGCCCTCGACCAGGTGGTCGATGTCGACTACTACGTCCCCGGCTGCCCGCCCAACCCCGAACGGATCTGGGAGGTGCTGGCGGCCGTCGTCACCGGCGCGCCGCTCCCGCCGAAGGGCTCGGTGATCGGCGCCGGAACCAAGGCGCTCTGCGACACCTGCGAGCGCAAACGGACCGGCGACAAGAAGATCACCGGGTTCAAGCGCGTGGCCACCACGGACTGGGACCCCGAGGTCTGTTTCCTCGACCAGGGCCTCGTCTGCCTCGGCCCCTGCACCCGCGACGGCTGCGGCCTCCAGTGCGTCCAGCACTCCAACATGCCCTGCCGCGGCTGCTACGGCCTGCCGCCTGACATCTCGGACCAGGGCGCCAAGATGATCGCCGCGCTCGGGTCGCTGATCGATGCCAAGGACCCCGAGGAGATCGCCCGCATCGCCGGCGAGCTGCCCGACCAGGCCGGCTACTACTACCGCTTCTCCGCCGCCGCCGGACTGCTCGAGAGGAGGAAGGCATGAAGACCGTCGTCGTCGACCCGATCACCCGGCTGGAAGGCCACGGCAAGATCACCCTGTTCCTCGGGGACGACGGGGAACTGAAGAACGCCTACTTCCAGATCCCCGAGCTGCGCGGCTTCGAGAAGTTCCTCGAGGGCCGTCCGGTGGAGGAGGCCCCGCGCATCGTCCCGCGCATCTGCGGCGTCTGCCCCGCCTGCCACCACATGGCGTCCGGCAAGGCGGTCGATGCCGTCTACGGGGTCGAGATCCCGCCCACGGCGAAGAAGCTCCGCGAGCTGTTCTTCATGGGCGAATACATCCACTCGCACGTCGCCCACTTCTACGCCCTGGCCGCCCCCGACTTCGTCCTCGGGCCGGGCTCCGAGAAGGCCAAGCGCCACATCCTCGGCATCGTGGACAAGGTCGGCCTCGAGATCGGCGGCAAGGTGCTCACCTTCCGCAAGCACGGCCACGAGATCATGAAGGCCGTCGGCGGCAAGTGCACCCACCCGGTCTACAACGTCCCCGGCGGCGTCTCCCGGCCGCTCACCGGCGAGCAGCGCGACGCGGTCGAGAAGATGGCCCGCGAGTGCGTCGAGCTGGCCAAGTTCTCGCTCCAGCTCTTCGAGGACGTCGTCCTCAAGAACAAGGCCTACCTCGACATCATCACCGGCCCGGCCTACAAGCTCGAAGTCCACAACATGGGCCTCGTCGACGAGAAGAACCGCGTCAACTTCTACGACGGCAAGGTCCGCGTCACCGACGTCCAGGGGAAGCAAATCGCCAAGTACGCCCCGCACGAGTACCTCCAGCACGTGGCCGAGCACGTCGAGGAGTTCAGCTATCTCAAGTACCCTTACCTCAAGAAGTTCGGTTGGAAGGGGTTCGTCGAGGGGGCGGCCAGCGGCGTCTACCGCGCCACCCCGCTCTCGCGGCTCAACGCCGCCGACGGCATGGCCACCCCGCTGGCCCAGGCCGAGTACAAGCGGATGTTCGACACGCTGGGGAAACCCTGCAACCTGACGCTGGCCACCCACTGGGCCCGCCTGATCGAGCTGCTGTACTCGTGCGAACGGGCCGTCGAACTGGCTACCGACCCGCAGATCACCGACAAGCACGTGCGCAACGTGCCGACCAAGACCCCGCACGAGGGCGTCGGCATCGTCGAGGCGCAGCGCGGCACGCTCACCCACCACTACGTCACCGACGAGAAGGGGATCATCCGCAAGGCCAACCTGATCGTCGGCACGACGAACAACAACGCCGCGATCACGATGTCGATCAAGAAGGCCGCCCAGCACCTGGTCCAGAAAGGCAAGCCGGTGGGCGAGGACGTCCTCAACATGATCGAAATGGCTTTCCGCGCCTACGACCCGTGCTTCTCCTGCGCCACCCACTCGCTGCCCGGCCACTTCCCGATGGAGGTCACCGTCGTCGGACCCGGCGGCGAGGTGCTCCAGGTCCTCGAGCGCTCCTGATGCGGGTCGTGGTCCTCGGCCTCGGCAACTCCGTCCTGGCCGACGACGCCGTCGGCCTCAAGGTGGCCGACCGGGTCGAGGCGCTGCTGGCCGGCGGCCCGCCGGCCGGCGGCGTCGAAGTCGAGGTGTGCCGGAACGAGTCCGGCGGGTGGGACGTCCTGGACTACGTCGAAGGGGCCGACGTCCTGGTGCTGATCGACGCCAGCACCGACTCGACCCTCGCCCCCGGCGAACTGCGGTGGTACGACCCGCACGCCCTCACCGCCTTCACCTCGGGCCGGCTCCGCGGCGTCCACAACATCGACATGTTCGCGGCGCTCGACTACGCGCGCCGGATGGGGCTCCGCGTCCCGTCGGAGATCCACGTCCTCGGGATCGGCGTCCAGGACGTGCGGACCTTCACCGAGGACTGCACCCCGGCCGTCGCCGCCGCCGTCGAACCGGCCGCCGCCGCCGTCCTCGCCCGCCTCGCCGCCGCGAACACCGCCGCCGGCTGACGCGGAACATCGTCTTCCCAGCGGCGGGCCCCGCCATCGAAAGGGAGCCGGGCACCCTCCGCCGGACGGTTCGGGAATCCAGCCCGGACCGCCGCCCGAAGGAGCGCTCGCAGGCGTCCGGCGAGCCTCGGGCGCTGGGGCCATCCCTTCAGGACGGACTTCGCCGGACGCTGGCGAAGAAGACGTCGCGGCCACCGGCGGGGCGGACCGAACAGCGCCCTACGCCTCGCACAGCTCGCGCGCCAGCAGGTCGGCGAGGGCCGCCGCCGTGCGGGGATCCGGCGCCAGGACGCCGTCGGGCGAGGAGGGTTGCACGCGCAGGGTGACCAGCTTCTGCAGCTCGGCCGCGGTCAGACCGGGAACGTCGGACGCCGGCCGCCGCTCCACCGACCCCGGCAGCCGGCCCAGCTCGGCGGTTTCCAGCAGCACCACCCGGTCGTGCTCGGCCGCCTCCTGCCGCACGGACGCCTTGTCGAGTTCGTGGCGGCCGAGCGCCACGTGCAGGGGGCAGCCGCGGACGGCGAGCGCATCGAGCAGGCGGCGTCCGACCCCCTCCCGCTCGTGCAGCACCCCCGGAGCGGCCAGCAGCGACACCTTGTGGCCGAAGCGGTCCACGATCCGGACGGCGCGGAGGTCGGGCGGCAACGGGCCCGGCTGCGGCGCGGGTTCCACCGCGGGCGGCGCCGGCCGGTAGGCCGAGACCACCAGGTCCAGCAGCTCGTCCGCCTGGACCGGTTCCACCGAGTGGTACGTCACCCCGGCGAGCAGGTACTCCCGCTCCAGGTCCGGCGCCGGCACGTCGAGCGCCGCGATGCGCAGGTCGGGGAACTCGGACGCGAGCCGCCGGACCAGTTCGGGCCCCGCTCCGCCCAGGCTCCGGGCATCGACGAGCGCCAGGGCCGCGCTGCCGTCCCAGGCCGCCTGGATCGCCGCCTCGACCCCGCTCACCGGATGCACCGTGCATCCCATGCGGCCCAGCCGATCGGCCAGGTTCCGCGCCCGCGCGCAGTCGCCGGCCGCCACGATCACCTCGCGCACCCGGCCCGCCGCGACGTCCTCGGCCAGCCGCCGGGGTTGCACCCGCACGAACCACGAGCCGACGCACGGTTCGTCGGCGAGGCGGCTCGGCTTCTCCCGCAACGCCTCGTTCACCTCGACCACCGTCCCGCCCACCGGCGAGGGGACGATCCGGCGTTCGCGGCCCGGCAGCACGACCGCCGCCAGCGGCAGCCCCCGGTGCAGCTCGTCGCCGACCCGCGGCAGCACCAGCTCCTCCATCCGCGCCACCTCGTCGCTCGCCACCACCGCTCCCGCCCGCGCCGTGCCGTCCGCCTCCACCCGGAACCACGCCTCGTCGAAGTAGCGATAGACGACCGACTCGACCGGTGCCGTCCGAACCGCCGCCTCGGCCTCGCCGGCGGGCGCCGGCACGATCGGCCGCGCCGGCGGCACGATGCGCCCGACCACCCGGGCGATCTCGTCCGGGGCGAACGGTTTCGGGACGTAGTCCACCGCCCCCAACCGCATCGCCTCGACCGCGTTCGGCACGCTCGAGTAGCCCGTGATGATCACCACCGGGGTCTGCCGCTCCCGCTGCCGGAGCCGCCGCAGGAACTCCATTCCGTCCATGTCGGGCATCCGGACGTCGAGCAGGATCGCGTCGTAGTCGCGCGTCGTCGCCATCGCCAGACCTTCGTCCGGGCTGGTGCTCGTCTCCACCCCGTACCCCCGCCCCTCGAAGATCCGCGAACAGCTCAGGCACACCACCGGCTCGTCATCCACCACCAGCAGCTTGGGCACGGCACTCATCTTCGTTCTCCTTTCGCCCCCGATCCGGCACCTCACCCACCGTGAATGCCGGGAACGTGCCACGCTCCTGAGCCGGACGACACCGCCGGCGACGCGCGGAATTCCGCCTGGTTACGCTGGGCGACGCCGGCCGGTCGCCGCCGGCCGGCGGCCGGGGGTGTACGATCGAATCATACAGTGTACAGGGCGGCGTCAGTCGTCGCCGGAGCCGACGCCGTGTTTGCGGAGCAGGGCGTGGAAGTTGGTCCGCAACATGCCGACGTCCTCGGCGGCGCGGGTCACGTTGCCGTCGGCGCGGGCGAGCGCTTCGAGGAGGAAGCGTCGTTCGAGGTCATCGATCGTCGTCTCGCGGATCTCGCGCTTGAACTGCTTGAACTCCTCCCAGGTGCGTGGGAGGGGGGTGCCCTGTCGCGAGGGCCGGCCCGGTCGCAGTTCGGGAGGGAGGTGACGCGGCTCGATCCGCTCCGCGTCGCACAGGATCGCCACGCGTTCGACGATGTTCTTGAGTTCGCGCACGTTGCCCGGCCAGGAATGGGCTTCCAGCGCCGCCATCGCCTCCGGCGTGAACCCCTCGGCCTTCACGACGTTGTGCCGGCGGAAGCGCTCGAGGAACGCCGCGGCCAGGCGCGGCACGTCGCCCGCCCGTTCGCGCAGCGGCGGGACGGTGATCGGGACGACGTTGAGCCGGTAGTACAGGTCCTCGCGGAATCGGCCGTCGCGGACCAGTTGCGCCAGGTCGCGGTTGCTGGCCGCCACCAAGCGGATATCGACCTCGCGCTCCGCGGTGTCGCCCACGCGGCGGACCATCCGGGTTTCGAGGACCCGCAACAGCTTGCCCTGCGTCTCGAGGCTGATGTTCGAGACCTCGTCGAGGAACAGCGTGCCGCGGTGGGCGGCCTCGAACAGCCCCTGCTTGGTGGCCACGGCGCCGGAGAAGGAGCCCTTCACGTGGCCGAACAGCTCGGACTCCAAGAGCGTCGGGACCAGCGCGCTGCAGTCGCAGGCCAGGAACGGCTGCTCGCGGCGCGGGCTGAGCCGGTGGATCGCGCGAGCCACCATCTCCTTGCCCGTGCCGCTCTCGCCCACGACCAGCACCGTGCTGTCGGTGGGGGCGACGCGCCGGAGCAGGCGGAACACCTCCTCCATCGCGCGGCTCGAGCCGATCATCCCTTCGAAGGAACCTTCGCCGCGGAGCTGCTCGCGGAGCGCGGCGTTCTCGCGGATCAGCGCCGAGCGTTCCAGCACGCGGTCCACGACCACGGCGAGTTCGTCCGGCGTGAACGGCTTGCTGACGTAGTCGGCCGCGCCGAGTTTCATCGCCTCGACCGCGTTCTGCACCGTGGAGTACCCGGTGATGATCACCACCTCGGAGCGCACGCCCGCCCCGCGCAGTCGCCGCAGCACCTCCAGCCCGTCCATGCCGGGCATCACCATGTCGAGCAGCACGAGGTCGTATTCGCCGCGGAGCGCTTCCTCGAGGCCCTCCCGCGAATCCTGGCGCGACTCGACGGCGTGGCGCTTGCCCAGGATGCGGCTGCAGCTCAGGCACACCACCGGTTCGTCATCGATCACCAGGATCCGGTGGCGGGCGTCGTCCGGCCGGGACGGATCAGCGGTCACGACGTCGGTCCTCCTCCGTTCGCGGGTTCCGGCGGGGCCAGCGGCAGCAGGATCGTGAACGTCGAGCCCCGCCCGACCTCGCTCTCGACCTCGATCACCCCCCGGTGCTGCTGGATGATCCCATAGCTCACGCTCAACCCCAACCCCGTCCCGGAGCCCACCGGCTTGGTCGTGAAGAACGGTTCGAAGATGTGTTCCAGCACCTCCTGCTTGATCCCGGTGCCGGTGTCGGCGATCGACGCCCAGGCGCGGTCCGCACGCCGGCCGGTGGAGACGGTCAACGTCCCGCCCCCGGGCATCGCCTCGGCGGCGTTGAGCAGCAGGTTGAGCACGACCTGCTGCAGGCGGTTGCGGTCCGCGGAGACCGGCAGCGGCTCCGGGTGGTACTGCTCCCGGAGCGTCAGCCGGACGAACGCCTTCTGGCGCCGCACCAGCTCCAGCGACTGGCGCACCACCTCGCCCAGGTCCAGCGTCCGCATCTGCATCGGCGACTCGCGCGCGAAGTCGAGCAGGCCGCGCACGATCTCCCGGACCCGCGTGGTCTCCCGGAGGATCACCTCCAGCGACTGGCGGTCCTCGTCGTCGAGATTCGTCTTCTCGCGCAGCAGGTGGGCAAACGTCAGCACCCCGGTCAGCGGGTTGTTCACCTCGTGCGCCACGCCCGCCGCGAGGCGTCCCACCGACGCCAGCTTCTCCGTCTGGTTGAGCTGCTGGCGCATCGCCTCCTTGAGCTTCTCCTCGCGCTGGCTCACCGCGTCGGCCATCCGGTCGATCGCCCGGCACAGCGCTCCCATCTCGCCCGCCGGCCGCAGCCCGACGCGCGCCGAGAGGTCCCCCGCCACGACCTGGTCGGCCATCCGCACGACGCGGCCGATCGGACGCAGGAGCGCGCGCGTGACGACCAGCAAGAGGAGCAGACTCGCCGCCGTCGTCACGCCGACGGCGATCAGGAACACCGTCAGGATCGCGGTCTGCGGCCGCCGGAACGGCTCCTCCAGCACCCCGACGTACAGCGAACCGACCACCCGCCCCTCCGCATCGCGGATCGGCTCGTACGAGGTGATGTACCAGTCGTTGACCACGAACGCCCGACCCGCGAACACCTCGCCGCGCTCCAGCACCGCCTCCGTCACCTCCGCGCTCAATCGCGTCCCCACCGCGCGGCTCCCGTCCTCGCGGAGCACGTTCGTCGACACCCGCAGGTCGTCGAGGAAGATCGTCGCCGTCCCGATGTCCCGCTCCCCTTCCTTGAGGTTCCAGAACACGTCGCTCTTGATCGTGTCGACGATGTCGTACCGCCGGTTGAGCAGATCCGCGGCGTACAGGTAGCCGAGCACCTCCCCCGGCCTCGTCAGATCGACCAGCGGCGCGGCCGCCGCGATCACCAGCCCGCGGTCGTCCTCGGTGCGCGTCGTCGGCTTGGCCGCCGGCGTCTCGACCAGCCGGAAGTAGGCCCGCCGCGCCAGCGCCTCCCCCTCGCGCCGCAAACGCTCTCCCGACAGCACCTCCGTCGCCCAGAACGCCTCGCCCGTGCCCCGCACCCGCTGCACGACCGCATCGTCGTCGAGGATGTCGCCCGTCCGGCCGGGCGCGTGGGCCCGCCACACCACGCGGCCCCCGGCGTCGAGCAGCGACAGCATGTCGAAGCCGCCGTGCCGCCGGATCGCCTCCAGCACCTCGTCCACCCGCCCCAGGTTCTCCGTCGTCAGCGGCGAAGGCAGCGTGTGCCGGTACGACGCGGCGAGCAGCAGGTCCAGAATTCGCTGGCCGTGCGCGTCATAGACGCGACGCGCCGAGTTCAAATCGAGCCGCACCCGGGACTCCACCTCCCGGACCAGGACCCGGCTCGCATACAGCACCGTCACCACCGACAACACCGCGTTGGCCACCAGCACCACGGCGACGGTGCCGAGCATCAGACGGAACCAGATCGTGTGCTTCCACTTCATCGCTGGCCGACCGCCGGACGTCGCCGATCTTGCAGGTTCCAGGCCAGACTCGCAATGCGGCTTCCCCTGTCGAGACGGGCCTCCACGACCCGTCCCGGCAACCGCCTGGATCGGGGCCTGTGGCACAACGCCACAGTCGGGGCGCCCGGCCCCTCTCACGCGTGGCAACGCGCGCCGCCGGCAAGCGGCCGTACGGCCGTCCGTCGCGACCCTCGACCGGAAACCCTGTCCTTTGCCGCCCCTTCGCGCATCGCGGCGCGCGACGCCCGTGGCACACCGGTTGCACCGCCCCGCCCCGCCGGTTCCTCGCCCGCGGCGGTGCCCCGCGCGGTGGACCACCGGCGAGGAGGGGTCGTGACGCGGGCCGCCGTCCTGGTCGTCGTCGGAGACTCCGAGCAGCGGGCCGGATTGACCCGGGCCCTGGCCGCCGCCGGTTGGCGCGACGTCGCGGCCGTGGCGTCCGTCGCCGAGGCGGTGGCGACGGTGCGCGGCGGGCGGGGACAGTTCGCCTGCGCCGTCGTCGCCGAGCGCCTCGCCGACGTCGCCGCCGTCGACGGCATCCCGATCCTTCGCGCCGCGGCGCCGGCCCTGAAGGTGATCTTCGTCGCGGACCGGAACGACGAGCGGCTCGAGGCTCGGGCGCGCGCGCTGGACGTCTTCTTCTACCACGTCGCCGCCGACGGGGACGACGAACTGCTCGAGGCGCTGGCGGCGGCGGTCGGCCGGCCCCGCGCGCCCTCCGCCGGCCCGGCCTCCGTG
>JAAZOP010000112.1 GCA_012797735.1 Myxococcales bacterium | reverse complement strand
CGACGCCGGAGGCCGACGCGCCGGCGGACGCGGGGACCGTCGCCCCCGAGGACGTCGCGCCGGTCGAACCGGCGGACGGGCCCGCGGCGGGCGACGCGGGGCCGGTCCCGTCGGGCGGGGCGGAACAGGACGTTCCGGAAGTCGAGCCGCCGGCCGCCGGCGGCCCCGCCGTGGAGCCCAACGAGGCCCAGAAGCGGGCGTCGAAACACTGGGCGGACCTCGGCTTCGAGCAACTCGGCGCCCGCCAGTTCGCCCAGGCGCGGAGCTCGTTCGAACGGTCGTTGAACTTCGATCCGCGCAACCGCCAGGCCCGGATCGGCCTCGGGCGCGTGGCGTTCCAACAGAGCCGGTTCCAGGAGGCCGTCCGGTATCTCGAGCCGATCTTCCGCCAGCGGGGATACATGCTGCTCGGCATCGCCTACGTGCGGGTGGGGCGGACGAGCGACGCGCGGGCCCAGTTCGAGAAGATCCTGGCGCGCGAGCCGAACAACGCCGACGCCCAGCGCGCCCTGCGTTCCCTGCCGCGGTGATCCGGCGGCCCGGTCCCGTTCGCGGGCAGCGCCTCCGGCCTTGACGGCGCAGGGTGGCGGCCAGTACGGTGAGGTCATGACCCTCTGGGCGGCCCGCCAGGCTCCGGTTTTTGTTAACCCCGCATCGTCAACCTGGGATCCGCCTCTGCCTCGCGGTGAGCAAGCCCCGCATCACGGGGAAGCCTGAAGCGTTGCATCGTGGAGCCCCCCTGCGCGAGCAGGGGTTGACGGACCGGGGCCAGCGACCGAGTCGGAGGGTCATTGCCCGCCGCCGGCGCGGCGGCGGAACCACCAGCGCGCTAGCAGCGCGACAGCGAGCAGGCCGAGCAGGATCCAGACGGCGGTCGTGTAGCGCTCCATCCAGGTCGACAGGTCGGCCCAGTTCAACCCCACCGCCACGCCGGCGGCGAAGATCAGCGCGTTCCAGGCCGTGGCGCTGAGCGTGCCCCAGAGCACGGTGCGGGCGAAGGAGTAGCGGTAGAAGCCGGCGCCGACGAACAGGAAGGCCCGGATGCCCGGGAGGAAGCGGTTGAGCAGCAGGGTCGTCGCGGCGCGCGTCCGGAACCGCTCCTCCAGGTCGAGCACCGCGCGGAGCCGCGGCGACGGTTCGGCACCCGCGGCGCCGCGCCGGGCGAGCCGCCGGCGCATCCAGGCGCCGATCGCGTAGTCGGCGGCGAAACCGACGACGTTGCCGGCCAGCACGGCGGCGAAGACCGCGGGCAGGCTCCAGCCCGCATGCCCCACCAGGAACGCGCCGAACAGGCAGATCGAGTCGCCCGGGAACGGCGGGAAGACGTACTCGATCAGCGCCGCCGCGAACAGCGCCAGCGCCCCCAGCCACACCGGCAGGGCGGCGATCTCGGCGAGGACCGACTCGAGGCTCACGACTCCTCCACGACCCTCCGCAGGACGCCCGGCCCTTGTGGCACGACCGCCGGTCGCGAGGCAAGAGGGCGCCCCTCCGACCCAGGGTGTCGCCGAAGTCCGCATCGCCGGCCGGCGCGAGGCTTCCGTTGCCCACCGCCCTGACGGGCGACCCACGAATCACGAGAACGCCAGGCGAATGTGCAGGAGACGGGCGATGTTCGGGGTAGGCTCCAGGAGCGACAGGTCGATCGTGATTCCGCCGGCCTGCAGCCTCGAGCCCGGAACCTGCAGCCCGTCAGGCATTGGCGGCGGCGACTTTGGCGAGGCCCTGCCCTCCGGCCGGAACCGGGCCGCTCGACGCCCCGGCCGCGGCTGGCGGGGCGACGGGGGCGCAGGTCGCGGCGGTGGAGGGCGGACGTCGGTCTCGCTCGATGAGGCGGTGGACCGCCGTTTGCGCCCGAGGGCGCGGGTTGGGCATACTCCTCGGTCGCCGTTCCCGGGGGACGCGGAGCGAGGATGATGTCGAGTCGTGCACAGCCGCGGATCCTGGTCATTCACCGCCGGTCGGCCTACACCGAGCTGGTCACGCGGCGCCGCGACCGCCGCATCGCGCGGCTGATCCGCGAAGGCCACCCCCTCGGCCGCAAGATGCTCGATGCCCACCGCGAGCACCTCGCCTCGCTGCGGGCCGTTCGGCGCGCCCTGGACCACCTCGGTCTGCAGGCCCGCTTCCTGCACCGGACCGTGGGACTTCGGATCCACGACGACGACCTCGTCGTCGTCGTCGGCGGCGACGGCACCGTGCTGCACGTCTCGCATCTTGTCGGCGATGCGTCCGTCCTTCCGTTCAACTCGGCCCCCGGCTTCTCCACCGGGTTCCTGACGGTCTCCGTGGCCGCGCGCGCCGAGCCGTACCTGGCGGCGGCGGTGGCCGGCGAGCTCCGCCCGACGCTGCTCCAGCGGATGCGCGTCGAGCTCAACGGGCGCACGGTCACCGATCGCGTGCTCAACGACTGCCTCCTCTCCAACGCCTGCCCCGCCAGCACCACCCGCTACGTGATCCGGCGCGGACGCCGCGCCGAGGAGCAGTACTCGTCGGGCATCTGGGTTTCCACCGCCGCCGGCTCGACGGCCGCGACGCACGCGGCCGGCGGGCGCATCCTCCGCCTGACCGAGGACCGGTTGCAGTTCGTCGTGCGCGAGCCGCATCAGCTCGGGCCGCACCGCGGGCGCTACCGCCTCGTGCGCGGTTTCGTCCGCCGCGGCGAGACGCTCGAGGTGACCAACGCCTGGCAGCCGGCGGTCGTCTACGTCGACGGCCCACACGTCGCCATCCCCGTGGCGCCGGCCGCGACGGTGCGCTTCTCGGTCTCCGACCGTCCCCTGCGCCTGCTCGGCTACGGGACCGCGCCGCGCAACCACGGCTGAGCCGCGCGTCCGCCTCGACGACCGTCTCGGCGCCACGGACCGATCGGCTGTGCGTTGACGGAGATGCCGCACTCCACCGCGAACACCAAGCCCCCGCTCGGCGTGGACCGCGACGTCGGCTGTGCGCCGGGTGGATTGCGGCGCTCTGCTGCGCCGTCGCCGCCTACCTGGGCAGCGGACACCGGAGTAGTTGCGCGGGAGGCGAGTCGGCCGCCGTGCGGCAGCGGTCGGCCGTCTCGCGGTACACGTAGACCCACTCGCCCGAGAGGCCGATGACCCACTCGCGCGTGTCGGGGAAGGTCGTGATCTGCACCTCCGGGCCATCGGGCATGCGGCGCGCGTACACGTCGCTGTTCGTCGAGCCCCACGAGCCGCTCGGGTCCGTCGGGTCGTTTCGGTAGTCGCTCCAGAGCAACCAGCCCTCCTTGAGGAAGTGCTGCATCTGGGCGCCCGTCGCGACGGCCATCGGATGCTCGGTTCGGCTCGAGATCTGCCACCCGTACAGGTCCGGTGACCTCGGGCTGTACGCGGTTCCCTCCGGATCGTTGCGCTGGTCGATCCAGACGACCCAGTCGCCGTCGACCTGGGTGCCCCACTGGTCGATCGCATCCATGAGGATCGATTCGGCGATGCCGGTCCGGATGTCGTAGATGCAGGGGTTCCAGCCGAACCCCGTGGTCAAGCGGTCGAAGACGACGTAGTTGCCGTGGATCTCCACGGCCTCATCCTTCCCATTGAAGAGTTCGGACACGATCCGCTCCTCGCCGGTCTCGGCGTTGATCAGGACGATGCCGCACAGGCCCGGTCCGTTTCGGCAGTCCTCGGTGGCGATCCAGGGCCAATCGATTTCGATGGTCCGCATGTGTCCCGCCGTCTCCGCGAGCGGATCGAATCGCACGTGGTGAAACTGCCGGCGCTCCCCGGTCTCGATGTTGTAGAGCCGGACGGCGTAGACCCAGCTCCCGGGTCCGGGAGGCGGATCGGGCGCCTCCTCCGCCCGCCAGTCGCACGTGTAGCCGAACCACGGGTACTGCATCGCCAGAGCGCCCATCGTGCAGGAGTCGGCAGACTCCGGTTGCGTGTAGGTACCGCACGCGATGTTCAGCACGTCGATTTCGATGTCATCGTAGCCCTCTCCGGGCACGAAGCCGACGTAGCCGTCGTCGGCGACCAGCAGGAATGCGATCAACGTGCAAATGCCCGGGGCAGCGTCCTTGAGGACCTCCTCGCAGCCGTCGCCGACGGGGCGGAGTTCCGCCCAGGTCGGCCAGATCGTGCCGTCGCAGGAAGGGCCGTCGTCCGGCGTGTCGGAACCTTCTGCGCCGTCGTCGGCAACCTCGGCTTCGAAGCCGTCTCGGGAGTCGGAGCGGTCCTCGCTCGCGTCCTCCTCGGCGCCAGGGTCGCGAGCGTCCCCCTCCTCGGCGTCGGGTTGCGTCGTCGAAGGCGAGCAGGCGAGCAGAGCCATCAACGGCACAAGGCCGACGGCAGCGCGACGGATGCCGGCATGAATCACCGGCGCCATCGCAACATCATCCCGGGAAGGCATGGCGGTTCCTACTCCCACTCGTACCATCGGACATCCAGTCGGTCGGACGCGATCCGCAGACGCAGGCCGTCACTCTCGACGACGGCAAGTACCCAGTCCCGTACGTCGTGTTCGGGACCCGGCGCAAGCGCGCCCGGTGCCTGCATCTCGAACGTCGGGTTCGACGCATTCCACCCGACGCCGTACCAGGTCGTGCCGTCCTCCTTCAACCCGACGAGCTCGCCGACGCCGGGCAGGACGCCCAGCGGAATCAGGCCTGCACCGCTCCCCTCGAACACGAGGAGCTCGCCGTCCATCTCTCGCACCAGCAACCAGTCCGAGACGTCCCCGGCCATCCGGTTGCGGCGTTCGCGGCATATGCTCGACAGCGAACAGAAGACGTCGCGCGCGGTCGCGGCGAGGCACAGCCACGGCGACGAAGTCACGGTCCAGCGACCAGGGCCGAGATGCCAGTACTGCTCGCGTGCGATCACGGTGGGGCCTTCGGGGTTTGCCAGGTCGATGAGCGTCGCGGACTGGAGACCGAGCGCCACCGCACGGTCGCCGACCACCACGATGCGCCGCGCAACCCCGCATGTCGGGATGTCGCGCACACGCTCGCCCGTGCGTTCGTCGAGCACGGTCACACCCGGCCCGACCGCGCCAAGGACGAATCCGCCGCCCACGGCCACATCGCGGGGTGGGGTGCAGGTCGGGGCCGTCCATGCCTGGACGAGGCCACCCGGGTACGTGCCGTCGACGGCGAGCATCCCCCCAGGCGTGCCGGCGACGATTCGGTGCCCCGAGCAGGCGATGGCGCTCGTCGTCGCCAAGCTCAGCCCCGCCTCCGCCTGGGGCACCGCTGCGGCCAGACGGCAGGCCGTGTCGTCGCCGGAGGTCGTGCAGCCGACGCGACCCGTGTCCGGCCAGCCGTTCGTTCCAGCGCCGCAGCGAAGGCCGACGGTCGGCTCGACGGTTCCGTCGTCATCGCAGTCGTTCCATCCCGGCGCCCGCACGACCTGCATGGAGGGAGTCCATCCTTCGGGCGTGTCGAACCAGGCGCCGAGCTTGCCGTCGGGCCCCGTCGGGTCCGGCAGGACGACGCGGGCCCCGTTCTCCGATGCCCCAAGGAACAGGTCGCCGGACCGGAAGACAGGGCAGGCGGGTCCGTCGCACTGCGAGCGAACCTGGCGCCAGGTGTTCGTCTCCAGGGAGTACACCCAGAGGTCGTTCAACGGGTGGCCGTTGGCGTCGAATCCGCCGTAGAGCCACAGCTCGCGCCGGAGCGCCTTCGCCGCCAGACGTCCATCCGATCGCGCCGTGGGCCAGGGAGCGACGGTCGTCGATGGGGCCCCGGCACCGGCCCAAGCATCGGCCAGCGGCTGTGCCGGCCCGAGGAACTCGGCTCGCAAGCTGCGGAGGTCCAGGCGGTACAGGCTCCCGTGGACGCCCTGCTCGCCGCGTCCGCCGAACGCGTAGAGCTTCCCAGCGAGTTCCGCGGCGGCGACGTGGGACCACGTGGGCGGCAATCCCGTGACGTTCACTCGCTCCCAGCCGGCCGTCTGGACGTCGAACTGCCATGCGGTGTCGAGGAACCCGTCGGCGGACTCGCCGCCTACGAGCAGCAGCCGGCCGTTCGGCCGGTGGACCAAGGTCGCGCCCCGCCGTCCGAGGGGTCCAGGATGACCATTCGGGGGACGGTCGAGCTGCCGCAACTCGAACGCCGACTGGCCGAGAGTCGGCCTCATCTCCCAGAGTCCCCCTTCGGGAAGACCATCGGGGCCGGTGCCGCCGAAGAACGCCGCACGGTCGATCCTGCCGTCCCGGCTCCGCCTGATGGATGTCGCCATTCCGGAACGATCCGGGACGCCTCCCTCGACCAAGTGGACGGGTCGGGGTGTCGCCAGGAACCCGTGGGAGTCCGGACGATACGCGACGACCCACATCCCCTCCACGAGGCGGCCGGGTTGCGGGAAGCGGAATGCGTCGCACCACGGACAGCCGGGGCCGATCAGGTCCGGCACCTCGTACCAGCCGCCCGCCCAACCGTCCCGCATTCCGTCCGGATCGTCCGGCCCCGGCAGATCGATCGGTCCTTCCGGCGGCCGTCCCCACTCCGGAATGTGGTCCCACCAAGAGTCATCCGCCGCGTTCGGCCACCGCAGCCTGGTCATCGGCCAGTACAGGTCTCCGGCCCACGCGTCGTTCATGTTCCGGTCCGGCTTCAGCCAGAGCCGGACGGACGCCTCTCCGCCCGGTCCCGCGATGGCGTAGTCGTCCGCCCAGTGCCAATCGAGTTCGTCGGCAGCATGATGCAGCCAGGCATCCCTGTCGGACCAGTTGTCTCCGGCATCGGGCCAGTTCCAGTAGAGCGGCTGGTAGTCGGCGCGGCGCTTCTCCGGATACGTCGCCCCCCCGAACTCGGGGTACGAGACGTCCGCCGCGCGATATCCGGTCGAGTCCTCCCACGTCAGAGGCCGCCAGGGGTGCGCCGCCAGCTGCGTACGAACCAGTCCGCTTCGGCACCAGCGGGCCTCGCACTCCTCGTCGTTGTCGTAGCCCTCGCAGTTGCAATGCATGAGCCACGTCAGTTCCCTGTATCGCGGCGACGGACCGGCCGGTCCAGGAACTCCGCCCAGGTAGCAGACATCCATCGAAGCCGGCGCGCCTCCCGCCATGTTGAGGAAGCCCCACCGGTAGGTACCGCCGTAGAGCAGGCTCGGCGATGACCCGCCCAGGTCGCGTGGCTCGCACGCGGCGACGCAGAGATCGGCATCGCACGCGTCGCCGTCCTCGTCGAGGTGGTTCGCTGCCTCCCACCCGGCGTTGCAGTTGGCCTGGTCGGCGTTCGCGCGAGTCGGGCAGTTGTCGCAATCGTCCGGGTACGTGTCGCCGTCGGTGTCCGGGTCGCCATCGTACATGCCGGGAGACCACGATCGGGCATCGAGAGGACAGACGTCGCACCAGTCGAGGACGTAGTCGTGGTCCGCATCGTCCGGCCTGAATCCGCCCGCATGGGAATAGCTCTCGTCGCGTCCGGGAAACCGACTCCCGCCGGGACAACCGTCGCAGACGTCGCCGATCCCGTCGGAGTCGTAGTCGTGCTGAGCCCAGTTGTCGTCGTCCGGGCAGTTGTCCAGCATCTCGCCGCGGCAGATCGTCGGAACCCGGTCATGGTCCGGGTCGCCGAGGTAGGTCTCGAACCAGTGGTCCGCGGGATCAAGACGGACCGATGCGTCTTCACGGCAGACGTCGCACGCGTCGCCGGTTCCATCGCCGTCGTCGTCGGCCTGGTCGGTGTTCGAGGTCCGAGGGCAGTTGTCGCAGGAAACCGTGACCCGATCGGCGTCGTCCGCGATCGTGGAGCTACCCGAGAAGACGAACTCGAACATACCTTCATGGTCGACCGAAGGGTCGTCGGGACAGGCGTCGCAATCGTCCCACCGACCATCGCCGTCGCGATCGCCCCGGTCCCAGGACCCGACGTGCGGGCAGCGGTCGTAGTCCCCCCAGAACTTGTCGCAGTCGTGGTTCGGGAGACCCTGGGCAAACTCCGTGACGGAGGCATCGCAAGGATTGGCGTCGCATGCCGCCCCGATTCCGTCGCCGTCCTCGTCCGCGTTGTCCGAGAAGTCCCAGCGGTACCATTCGTAGCCCGAGCCCAGACCGGGGTTGCGGCACCGGTCGCACGAGTCGGGCCACTCGTCGCCGTCGCTGCTGACGAAGGTCTCCTCGGGCGGATTCCAGACGTACGGGCAGAGGTCCTCCACCAGTGGGAAGCCGTCCCCATCGATGTCGGACTCGAGGAACGGCGTATCCGATGCATCGCGGACGATCACGTCGCCGATGACCAGGTTCTCGATGCCGAGGCCGCACTCCGCCGCCTCCGAGGCCCAGATCCGCACCGGCCCGGGTTCTCCATGCGAGTTCGCGATCAAGAACACCCGCCCGTACTGCTCGTAGCCGATGATCACGACGGTGTGGTTCTTGCCACAGTCCCCTCCGCCTCCCGCGCAACTCGGGCCGCATTCCCGGATTCCGTCGCCACCCTCCAGATCCGCGAAGTCCCAGTGGGCCCGGGTGGTGATGACTTTCCCCTCGTCCAGGATCGCCGGAATGTCCTCGAATCGTGCGCTGAAGATGTTCCCGGAGCCCGCGATTCGAATCACCGGCGTGCCCGCAGCGTCCGATAGGCCGTCACGATCGAAGTCCAGAAGCGAGCAATTCGCGTTGTCGTTGCCGGTCATCGCCAGGTCGTACCGGAAGGAGTACTGGCACGGCGGCGATCCGGTGCCCGCGCAGAGCCCCGTTTCGAGGTTGTCCAGGCAGGCGTCGCGCACGTCCCAGTCGTAGATACCAGGCGGGTCCATGCTCCACAGCGGCATGCCGACCACGACCAAACCGTCGAATACCTCCCGGGCCCGCGCGCCGCCACAGTGGGAAGACCACGTCCCCAACATGCACTCGAACAGGAACTGCGGCGTCAGGAACATCGGTTCCCAGGTGCCCGGGTGGAGCGGGTCGCCCCACATGATCCGCAGGTCACCGGCTGGCGGCGTGATCTGGAACCACCGATACCGGTCCGCCACGGCGGGCGGAACGTAGGGCGTGCCGGGAGGCGACCGGACCCGGTGGACCCGCGCGCATGCCGCGGCCGTTTCCCCGTCCGACGTGCCGTATCCCAGGGCGCAGTTGAGCACGAACTGAAGCCCGAGCGCCCGTGCCGACGCGAACCACGTGCAACACGGACCGGTCTGGGACACGCTCCACCAGGTCAGGTTCTCGTAGCTGATCGTTTCCCAGGCACCGGCCTTGCATTCCGGGCACGGTCTCGGCGCCAGCGGAAGATACTCGGGCAACTCGCTCACATACTCGCCGAACGCGACGACCGACTCCTCCTCTCCGGGCCACGGTCCCCCCGGATCCGGTTGCGCCGTTGCCTCTTCTCCAGCCATCAGAGTGGCACAGATCAGGCAGGCAGGTAGGCAGGCAGGCAGGCAGGCAGGCGACTCATGGCTTCCTCCCTTTTCATAAGCGCTTCGATGCTCAAAGTCTGACCGCCGTGCCGGACCTCGTCAAGTCGGTTCGGCCGGTCGGTTCGGTCGATCTGACTCCGGCAGGGCTTGGTGGGCGTTGGCTCCGTCAACGGGCGCATCCTCTGCCTGACCGAGGACCGGTTGCAGTTCGTCGTGCGCGAGCCGCATCAGCTCGGGCCGCACCGCGGGCGCTACCGCCTCGTGCGCGGTTTCGTCCGCCGCGGCGAGACTCTCGAGGTGACCAACGCCTGGCAGCCGGCGGTCGTCTACGTCGACGGCCCGCACGTCGCCATCCCCGTGGCGCCGGCCGCGACGGTGCGCTTCTCGGTCTCCGACCGTCCCCTGCGCCTGCTCGGCTACGGGACCGCGCCGCGCAACCACGGCTGAGCCGCGCGTCCGCCGCGAGCGCCCGGCGCGCCCGGGGGGGCCGGCGCGATCTTGCGGGCCGCCGCCCACCGCGACTATCCTTCGCCGGACGCCGAGCCGGGGCCCGGTCCCCGCGACGGCGGCGTTGGAACGGGAGGTAGAGGATGAAGCGCATCGGCATTCTCACGGGAGGGGGCGACTGTCCGGGACTCAACGGGGCGGTGAAGTGGGTCGTCAAGACCGCCGAGGACCCGGCCTCGGCCGCGATCCCGTACGAGGTGATCGGCATCCGCGACGGGTGGAAGGGGCTGGTCAAGGGGGACCCGGACCGCGTCCTGCCGCCGTTCGCCGACTTCGGGGAGGAAGGGTACTTCAAGCGCCTGGTGTCCGCCGAAGTCCGCCCGTGGGACCGTTCCGGCGGCACCCGCCTCGGCACCTCGCGCACCAACCCGTTCAATCCGAAGAACGACCGCAGCGAGACCGTGATCCGGAACATCGAGCGGCTCGGGCTGCACGCCGTGATCGCGATCGGCGGCGAGGACACGCTCAGCGTGGCCGCGAAGCTGTCGGAAAAGGGGATCCCCTGCGTCGGCATCCCCAAGACGATCGACCGCGACCTCGCCGGCACCGACTACTCGATCGGCTTCGAGACGGCGGTGAACGTGATCACCGAGGAGGTCGACCGGCTCCGCACGACCGCCGGCTCGCACAGCCGGATCTTCGTCGTCGAGACGATGGGCCGGCACGCCGGACACCTCGCGCTGCAGGGCGGCATGTCGGCCGGCGCGTACGTGATCCTGATCCCGGAGTGGGACTTCGACATGAACCAGGTCGGCCAGCTGATCGCCAAGCGGCGCCAGAGCGGCGTGCGCTATTCGATCGTCGTGGTCGCCGAGGGCGCCAAGCAGGCCGGGGGAACGGTCGTCCAGCGCCAGATCGGCCTCGACGAATTCGGCCACGTGACGCTCGGGGGCGTCGGCGAACAGGTGGCGCGCGGCATCGCCGAAATCACCGGCCTCGAGACCCGCGCCGTCGTCCTGTCCCACCTCCAGCGCGGCGGCACTCCCTGCGCCTACGACCGCCGCATGGCCCGCAACTTCGGCATCTGCGCCGTCAACCTGGTCCAGAACGGCCAGACCGGCCGGATGGTCTCCTTCCTCCAGGGCCGCTACACGTCCGTGCCGCTCCAGGAAGTCCTGGGCAAGCTGGCGCTGGTCGATGTGGAACGCGAGTACGACACGCGGCTGTACAACGGCAAGCGCACGATCCTGCCGCTCTGAGGCGCGCCGCGGCCGCCCGGACTACTCGAAAACCAGCCCCGCGTAGCCGACGATCCAGTCCTCGGTCCCGCCGTGGTCGAGGCTCGTCTCGTAGCCGAGCAGCTCGGCCTTCGCGGCCCCCAGCGCCTTCGCCGCCTCGATCGCCGCCGCCGCCGGCGCGAAGCCGCACATCGTGATCCCGTGCTCCTCCACCACCCGCACCAGCCCTTCGGCGTCCAGCGCCAGCATCTTCTCGATGGCCAGATCGTCGTTCCGCTTCACCCGGGCGCGGCTGCCGCTCTCGTGCGACATGTCCGACGAGGCGACGAGGAGCGCGGGCTGCCCGAACGAGCGCACCACCTCCGCCAGCCGCCGTCCGAGCCGCAGGAGCGTCGTCGCGTCGTGCACGCCCAGCGCGATCGGCGTGAGCCGGAAGCCGGGCCGGCGCCGCTGCAGGAACGGAAGCTGGACCTCCAGCGAATGCTCCGCCAGGTGCGCCTCCTCGTCCTCGTCCAGCTCGCACGCCTCCCGCACCCGCCGCGCCCATTCCTCGTCGATCGGAATCTCCGCCCCCGGCACCGCCCAGCTCCCCGAGGTCATGATCGCCAGCGGGCTGCCGTACCGGGTGTGCTTCGGACACAGCACGATCACGTGCTCGGGCACCTCGATCGAAGCGTACACCTTGCCGGCGACGAGCCCCGAGTACGTGTAGCCCGCGTGGGGCACCACCGCCGCCACGACCCGTCGCGGCGCCTTCACCTCCGGCAGGCAGCGGTCGAGCTCCGCCGCCAACGCCCTGGGATTCGCCGGGTAGAAACCTCGCCGCGCGGCAAACGGCTCGCGTCGCATGCAACACCTCCGGCCCGAGTCTCCGGCGGGCGACGGTCGAGGTCAAGGGCCGGCGTCCGGTCCGCGGGGAAGGCTCTGCGCAGCGGGGAGAGGTTCCCCGAGGCCGTCACGAGACCCGGAAGAATCAGGCCGCCAGCGTGTAGCCGGACTCCGCCGCGTACGCCGCCAGCCGCTCGCGCAACAACGCGCGGCCACGATGCAGCCGCGACATCACCGTGCCGACCGGACAGGCCAGGATCTCCGCCGCTTCCTCGTACGTCGTCTCCCCCAGATCCACCAGCGTCACCGCCTCGCGGAACGCCACCGGCAACGTCTCCACCGCCGCCAGCACCTCTCCGTGGACCGCCACCGCCGCCGGCGACTCCGGCACCTCCACCCCCACCGCCTCGTCCGCACGCCGCTCCACATCGTCCGGCGACCAGACCGCCTCCTGGCGCCGCCGCCACCGGCGGTAGATCCCGATGAAGGCGTTCGTCGCGATCCGCAGCAGCCAGGGCCGCACCGCGTCGGACGACTCGAGCGCCCCGAAGCGGCGGAACGCGCGCAGGTACGTCTCCTGGCACAGGTCCTCCGCGTCCTGCTCGTGCCGCGTCAGCCGCAGCGCGTGGCGCAGCACCGCAGAGTAGTGGGGCAACGCAAGACTCTCGAAGGTGTCGCGTCGGTCGGTGGTCCAATCGCCCGGCACGGCCCCGGCCATCGGTGCCGGATTCCTGCAAGTTCGAAGCCATGACCCGCCCCCACCGGAACCTCACCGCCCGCCTCGAACCGAGGTCCGCATGTTCAGAGAATCATCCAATTCTCGCTGGTGGGGTGGGGAGGTATCCCACCCTGCACGGCCGGAAACATCTGGCTCAGGCCATGACAAGCCGATCATACCGGGCCGGACGCCCCGGGCGCCGGAGCGCGACCTTGCGAATCCGTGGGTCCGGAGTCGGGGAGGGTCGCCTCATCGGTTGCGGAGACCCGCCAGCCGTCGCAGGACGCCGGGCAGCTCGCCCAGCAGATCCCGGGCGGCCAGCCCGCGGCCGTCCGAGCCTCCGGCGGCGCGGTCTCCTGCGGCGCCGTGGATCCAGACGCCGGCGCAGGCGGCGTCGAGCGGTTCGGCGCGTTGGGCGAGCAGTCCGCCGATGAGGCCGGTGAGGACATCACCGGATCCGCCCGAGGCCATCCCCGCGTTGCCGGTCGGATTCACGAACGCCCGGCCGTCCGGGGCGGCGACGACCGTGCGGGCCCCCTTGAGCACCACCACCGCCTTCCACTCGCGGGCGACGCGGAGCGCGACGCCGAGCCGGTCGGCCTGGATCCGATCCGGGGTCGTGCCGATCATCCGCGCCAGCTCGCCCGGGTGCGGCGTCAGCACGCGGGGCGCCGGAGCGCGCCGCACCAGGCCGGGGCGACCGGCCAGGGCGGTGAGGGCGTCGGCATCGACGACGAGCGGCAAGCGGGACCGGGCGACGATGCGGCGCAGCGCCT
>JAAZOP010000111.1 GCA_012797735.1 Myxococcales bacterium | reverse complement strand
GGCCGCGACGACCGCTCCCGACGCCGGGGCCGACCGGACGGCGAGCGACGCGCGGGCGGAGGCGACGGCCGCCGAGGCACGTCGCGCCGACGGCGGAACCACAGCGGACAACGATGCCGACGCGCCGGACCGGCCGTCAGGCGACGACGCCGCCCGCCTGTTCCGCCAGGCCGAAGCCGCGGTGCGCGTCTGCGCCGGCGCCGAAGGACCCGGCTCCTACCGCGTGGTCGTCGTCGTGCGCGGCTCGGACGGCCACGTCATCGAGACCCACGTGACCTCGGAGTTGTCGGCGGAGTCGGTCGAGTGCGTGCGGCGGCAGTTGTCCGACCTGTCGTTCCCGCCCTTCGGCGAGGGGACCTCGTCGTTGGCCTGGACGTTCGACGTCGCCGGACCGGCGGCGGCCGACGCCGGCACGGCCGCGCCGGACGGCGACGCATCGATCGAACGAACGATCCGGCGAATCCTCTACCGGGCGAAGCGCCGGGCGCTGGCCTGCGTGGCCGGAAGCACCGGCCCGATCACGTTGGTTGTGGACGTCGACGGCTCCGCGCACCGAGCCTCGCTCCAGCGCATCCTCGGTTCCGTGACAGCGCAGGAGGAAGCCTGCTTGCGGGAGGTCGTGGAGACCACCGAGATCCTGGAAGAGATCACCGAATCGTCTGCGGGAATCCGGCTGCCCCTGCGGGACTAGCGCGGGATCGACTACTCGACGGGCGGCTGGCCGCCGTCCACGTCCGCCCCGGGCACGCCGGGGACGCCGTAGCTGGGCTCCGGCTCGACCGGCGCCGGGGGTGCCGCACCTTCGCCCTGGCGGACGAACAGCAGCATGCCACCGACGATCAGAATCTGGGTCGGGGAGGCGCGCGTCGGGTCGACCTCCAGCACCGCCCGCACCACGTCCCCCTCGACCGTCGTCTGCGCCGCGGTCAGCGCCTCGCGCAGCGCCGCCACGACCCCCAGCGCCTCGGTCATCGCCTCCGCGGGCAGCGCCGGATCGAGACTCCCCTCGCGGGCCGCGGCGTCCATCTCCGCCTCGATCCCGGCGATCACCAGCGGCAGCGTCGCGACGAACATCGCGATCGCGTTGGCGCTGTCGGCATCGCCCGCCTCCACGACGACCTCGTAGCGGTCCGTCGCCCCGCGCTGGAGCGTGACGCCGATCCCCTCGGCGCGGAAACCGTCGCCCCGCATCGACAGGGTGCTGTAGGCGTCGAGGTCGAAGGGGCCGGCGCCGAGCCGCGAGCGCAACTGCTGGTAGCCCGGCGTGGCGGCCAGCGCCGCCGTCGCGGCCGGGACGGGACCCCGGGCAAGGTCCATCGCGGCGGGAGAGGCGAGGACGACGCCGCCCGCGGCGAAGTCGGCGACCTCCAGCACCTCGCGACCCGCGTGGAACGCATAGACCCCTTCGGCGTCCGGCGCGGGGGCCTCGCCGTCCAACAGCGTGGCGAGGCAGGCGGCGACCTCGGCGGCGGTCAGCTCGCCGGAGACGAGGATCATCGCCTCCTCGTCGAGCGTGTCGACGCGCAGCATCGCCTCGGTCATGATTCGTGCGCGTCCGAGCAGGTCGAGGGCGCAGGCGGGCTCGACCCGCATCTCCATCCGCGGCAGCAGCCAGTGCAGCCAGCGTTCGACGACGGCCCGGTCGAGCGTCCGCGAGAGGTCCGTCTGGAGCACGAATTGCGCCGTGGCCGGCACCTGCGCCAGGTGCGCCGCGCGCAGATCGACCGGCGTCGCCGGCGTCGTCCCGTTCGTCGCGGGGCAACCGGTCGCGAACAGGACGGCCAGCACCGGCGGCACGAACAGCATGGGCTTCCGCATCAGACTCCTCCTCGGCCGGCACCGCGCGGGGCGGCTCTTGTCGCCGGCGGCTACTTCTGCGGTTCGGGACGGAATTCGGACAGGATCCGGCCCGAGTCCTTGGTGAACGACCGGAGACACCCCCAGACCCGGCAGACGCCGGCGAAGTTCTGCGCCGAGCGCTTGGGCACGGTGTACAGCGCGACGAACATGCCGTCGGGACTGCAGGTGCAGGGGGCAATCGGGTCCAATTCCACATGACAGACCGGACAGCGCAGCGTCAGCACCGTACCCGGAGGAAACTCCATGCCGACCTTGCGATGGTCGCCGTGCAGCGGGCTGAGCGTCACGATCCCCTCGGACTTGCCGTCCGAGACTTCCAGGCAGATCCCGGGCCGGCCGTCGAACGACGGCGCTCCTTCGATCATCAGGTTGTCGCCGCGCGGACAGTAGGCCGCCGCCAGGTAGACCTGCTGCTCCTCCTTCTTCAGCGCCGTGCGGGCCGACGGCTTGCGATCGGGCTCGCGAATCACCAGCGCGCCCTGCTTCTCCTCGTCGGTCATCGTCTGCCTCCTCGAACGGGCCCGTTCCGCCGGCCCACGCGCGCGCCGCGGGACGGCCGCCAAGACGTCCGGCACGACCGGTTCGCGCGACGGCGCGAACCTTGGTACCATCCTCCGCGCGCCGGCGCAAGCCGCGGCCGGACTTCGCCCTCGCGAAAGGAGGTTTTTCGTGCCCGACCGTCGCCCCGTCTTCCTCGTTCGCGGCCCGACCGCCGCCTTGCTCGCCGCCGCCTTGCTCGCCGCCGCCGGCTGTCCGGCGCCGCCCGCCGTGCCCGCCTCCGACCGGCCGGAAACCGCGCTCGACGCGCTGCTGTCGACCGCCCGGACGCAGGACGTCGCGGCCCTCGTCCAGGTCGAAGCCGACTGGTGCCCGACCTGCCACCAACTCGCCCGCGAGGTGTTCGAGCAGGCCGCGGATCGCCTGCCCTCCGATCGCTTCGTCGCCGGTTCTATCGACTTCGACAGCGACGAAGGCCAGGCCGTCTCCGTGCGCTACCGCGTGATGGGCCTGCCCACCACCCTGTTGCTCGACCCGGACGGCCACGAGCTGGGCCGGATCGAAGGGTTCGAGACGGTGGACGGCTACCTGACGGAGTTGCGACGGATCCTCGACGGCGAGGACCTCTCGGCCGAACTGCTGGAGCGCCTCGCCGCTTCCCCCGATGATCCGGCCCTGCTGGTGGAGGTCGGACACCTGCGACTGACCCGGGGCGCGGAGGAGGACGGACTCCGGCTGCTCGAACGGGCCCGGGCGCTGGACCCGGAGAACGCCGCCGGCGCCTGGGCCGACGCCACCCGGACGCTCGGCCGCTGGTTCTATCGCGTCCGGCACGACCGCGAGCGGGCGCTCGCGTACTACCGCGAAGGGGCGGAGCGCACCGCGGGGACCGACGCGGCCTGGGGCTTCCACTGGTGGGTCGCCCTCTCCCTCCAGGCGCTCGGGCGTCCGGACGAGGCGCTGGCCGGGCTCGACGGCCTGATCGCCGCGCAACCGGAGCGCGCCGAACCGGCGGCACTCAAGGCCGAGTACCTGCTGACGACCGGCGGCGACGCGGCTGCGGGGCTGGCCCTGGCCCGCGAGGCGGCACGACTCGCCCCCGAGGACGACTGGAACCACTACCTGGCGGCGGCGCTGGCCGAACGCCTCGGTGACACGGACGCCGCGGTCTCCGCGATCCGCCGGGCCCTCGAGCTGGCGCCGGAGAAGGCGATCTACCTGCACATGCTCGAGCGGTTGACGCGGTCGGCGACCGCGCCCTAGGCTCGCGTCGTGCGATCCGGTCGTGCCCCTTCGTCCGGCTCGAGTCGTTCCGTGCGGGACGGGCGCAACCGCGCGCTCGACATCGTGATCTCGGCCGTCCTGGCCGGTGCGGTCGCCGGCTGGGCCGGCTACCGGCTTGGACTGCGCCAGGGGGCGGCCGGCG
>JAAZOP010000110.1 GCA_012797735.1 Myxococcales bacterium | reverse complement strand
GCCCGGCACCTGCCCCGCCCTTGCTGTCCACCATCGCCAACCTCCCCGCGCCCCAACCCTGCGGCGCGGGGAATATCTGCTACAGCGTGAGGACTCCTCCAAAATTCCTGGCAGGTGGGCACCTTGAAATGGCTGGATCTGCCCCGAAGCCGAGGAACTCGTTCCGCCGATCCCGGAGCGCTTCCTTCGTCCGGACGAGGGTCCGTGAGCCCTGGCTTGCCGAGCTCGCGCCGGGTTTCGATGGCGGCGGTCATCCACGGGAATCAGGCCGCGGACCGCGTTCATGAAGAACGGACCGCCGGCCTGGACGTGCTGGGCGCCGGTGGACGCGCGGAGCCCGTCACGGCTCGGACCGGGGCTGAGGAGAGGCTGGACGGGCTGTGCCTGGAACTGGACGAGGCGGACCGGCTGGTCCGGCTGCGGGCTTCGGGCGGCGGCGGCTGCGACGCGACGGCGAACATCCTGGAGGAGTACGAGTACGACGAGCGGTCGCGGCGCACGGTGCGGCCACGCGCGGCGGAGGATCTAGGGGGCGACAACATCCCAACATCCGGCGCAAGTTGACCGGTCCGCGGGCGGGCATTATCGTCGGCACGTCGGTGCGGCCAATCCGCGCCGGACGGGACCGGATGACGGAACACGTGGCGCCGCCGCGGTGGGACTTCTGGGCCCGCCAGTTCCTGTTCGCCGCGCTCCTCGGCACGATCGTCGGGCAGTGGCTGATGATGCTCGTCGGCCTGGTCGTGCCGGAGGGCTTCGGACACGTGCACTCGATCCTCTTCTGCTGCGTCTACGTGCCGCTGGGCGGGGTCGTCCCGGCCGTGCTGTGGTGGTCGTGGCGCCGCTGGCGGCGGGAACCGTCGTTCCGCGAGCGGCCGCGGGGCTCGGACCTGCGCTGGACGCTGCTCGCCCTCGGGACCTTCCTCGTCTGGTCCCAGAGCTACACCCTCGTCGCGTGGCTGGCCGCCGGCCGTGAGCTTCACTATTTCCCGGCGACGCTGGAGAACGCCCTGCCGTTCTGGCCGCCCGCGACGCTCGTCTACCTGACCGTCTACTGGTTCGTGATCCTCCCGCCGCTGCTCGCGCCCGACGTCCTGCCCCGACGGCGCGTCGCCGCGGCCTACGCGCTGGCGCTCCTGCCCTGCCTCCTCGCCTTCCTGGTCTTTCCCGTCGGGATGGCGCGCCCGGCGGTCGATCCGCAGGCCGGCATCCTCGAGTGGGGGTTGTGGGTCGTCTACCGGACCGACCCGCCGCGCAACTGTTTCCCGTCGTCGCACTGCGCGATGGCGATGATCGCCGGCCTGCTGCTGTTCGAGATCGACCGGCGCCTCGGACGGCTCGGCGTCCTGTACGCCTGTCTGATCGGGGTTTCCACGCTGCTGACGCGCCAGCACTACCTCGTCGACGTGCTGGCCGGGTTTGCGGTGGCGGGCACGGCGTGGTGGGTGGTGTTCCGCCGCGGCCGGGAGCGTGCCGGCGCCTACTGGCCGGAACCCTCGAGCCCCCGTTCGAACGCCGCCCATTCGTCGTCCGGGATCGGGAAGGTGTGCTCGGCCGCGGGAAACGCCCCGGCGCGCACCTCGTCGCAGTAGGCGCGGACCGCCGCCGCCACCCGGTCTCCCAGGTCGGCGTAGCGTTTGACGAAGCGCGGCGCGGCGCCGGTGTCGCGGAACCCCAGCATGTCGTGGAGCACCAGCACCTGGCCGTCCACGCCGCTGCCGGCGCCGATGCCGATGATCGGGATCCCGACCCGCCGGGCGATCGCCGCCGCGACGCGGTCGGGCACGCACTCCAGCACCAGCAGGAAGGCGCCGGCGTCCTCGAGCCGCCGGGCGTCGTCGAGGATCGCGCGGGCCGCCGCCGCCGTGCGCCCCTGGCAGCGGTAGCCGCCGATCATCGAGGCGGTCTGCGGCGTCAGGCCCAGGTGCCCGACCGTCGGGATCCCGGCGCGCACCAGCGCGCGCACGGTATCGACCACCCCCGCGCCGCCCTCGAGCTTCACGCCGGCGGCGCCCCCCTCCTTGACGAACCGTCCCGCGTTGCGGATCGCGTCGGCGACGTCCGCATTGTACGACATGAACGGCATGTCGCCGATCACCATCGCCCAGCGCACCGCTCGCGTCACGGCGCGGGTCAGCACCAGCATCTCGTCCATCGTCACCGGCAGCGTGTCGCGGTAGCCCAGCACCACGTTGGCCGCGCTGTCCCCGACGAGGATCGTGTCGACGCCGGCCTGGTCGAGCAGCCGGGCCCAGGCGGCGTCGTAGGCGGTCAACATCGTGATCTTCTCGCCGCGGCGCTTCTTCTGCTGCAGGGTCGGAATGTCGATCGGCTTGCGGTCCACGATTCCCTCCTCCCGCGACACCGCTAGCAGAAGCCGCCCGGCCCGTCCACCGGCCAGAGCGTCCCCGCCGTCCCGCGCTTCCTCGCACCCCCGCTCCCGCGCTCGATTCCCGCATCGCGGCCTCTCGGCGCGCCCGGCGCCTCGACCCGGGCTTGCGCGGCGGGCCGTGCCATTGGATGATCACGGCGAGTGAGGTGTGCGATGCGGTGGAGCGGGCTCGTCGGTCTGGCGGTCGTTCTCGGCGCCGGTGGTCTTTCCGGTTGCGGCAACCCCGTGGTGGGACACGATTGCCCCGAGGGAACGACGCTCTGCGGGTCCGCCTGCGTCGTTCTGCGCACGGACCGCGAGAACTGCGGCGCGTGCGGCCGCGCCTGCGCCGACGACGAGGCGTGCGAGGACGGGGCGTGCCGCGCGATCACGTGCGGTCCAGGAGAGCTGGCGTGCGGCGGCGCGTGCGTCGACCCGCGCACCGACGAGCGGAACTGCGGCCGCTGCGGCGTGGTGTGCCCGGCGGGCGCCGAATGCCGCGACGGCCTCTGCAGCGGCGGCGACTGTCCGCCGCCGCGGACGGACTGTTCGGGCGTCTGCACCGACCTGCGCACCGACCCGGCGAACTGCGGGTCGTGCGGCCGCGCCTGCGCGTCCGGCGAACTGTGCCAGCGGGGCACCTGCGTCCGGGAGTGCCTGCCCGGGTACGTCGTGTGCGACGGCGCCTGCGTCGACACCGGCGAGGACCCCCGGAACTGCGGCGCGTGCGGCCGCGCCTGCGCCGCCGGCGAGGTCTGCGAGGCGGGCGAGTGCCGCCTCGAGTGCCTGCCCGGCCACGTGGAGTGCGGCGGAGGCTGCGTCGATCCCACCCGCGACCCCGACAACTGCGGCGCCTGCGGCCATGCCTGCACCCCCGGCGTCCCCTGCGTCGATGGCGAATGCCGCGCGCCGTGTCCGCCCGGCACCACGGACTGCGGCGGCGAGTGCGTCGACCTGACGACCGACCCCGCCCACTGCGG
>JAAZOP010000109.1 GCA_012797735.1 Myxococcales bacterium | reverse complement strand
CCGCGGCGATCAGCGCGGCGGCGAGGGCGACGATCCGGAAATGCGTCGGCTTCATGGCGCACGTTCCTCCACGTTCCGATGCGCGTGTAGCACACCGCCCCGCCGGCTTCAACCGCCGGCGCGGGAAGGCCGCGAGAACGCCGAGGATGCGGGGACTCTTGACGGGCCGCGGCCGGCGGGGTCAACTGCCGGGCCGACGGGAGGCGACGACGTGCGACGGCGGGAACTGGAGCGACACCTGGCGCAATGGCTCGCCGTCGCGGACTTCGACGACGACGCGCTGAACGGGCTCCAGGTCGAGGGGCGTTCGGAGGTCCGGCGGGTGGCGGTGGCGGTGTCGGCGTGCGCCGAGGTGTTCGCGCTGGCGGCGGAGGAGGGGGCGGACGCGGTGATCGTGCACCACGGGCTGTTCTGGAAGCGCCACGGCGTGGAGCCGGTCAAGGGGCCGCTGCGCAAGCGGCTCGGCCTGCTCCTGTCCCACGATATCAGCCTGTTCGCCTACCATCTGCCGCTCGACGCGCACCAGGAGTTCGGCAACAACGCCGTCGCCGCACGGGCGCTCGGACTGCGCAACCTGGAGCCGTTCGGCGACTACCACGGGCGCAAGATCGGCTGGAAGGGGGTGTTGGCGCGGGCGCAGAGCCGGGCGTCGTTCGTGGCGCGGCTCGAGGCGTTCTACGGGCACCGGGCGCTGGTGGTGCCGGGCGGGCCGGAGGCGATCGTCTCCGCGGCCGTCGTCTCCGGCGGCGCCGCGGAGCTGGCGACGCAGGCGGCGCGGGAGCGGCTGGACTGTTTCGTGACGGGGGAGGCGGCGGAGCACGTGACGTACCTGTGCCGGGAGCAGCGGGTGAACTTCGCGGCGCTGGGCCACTACGCGACGGAGCGGGTGGGGGTGCGGGCGCTGGCGGAGCGGCTGCGGGACGAGCTGCGGCTGGAGACGTTCTTCCTCGAGGTGGAGAACGAGGCGTAGGCCGGCGGCGGGCGGCGGGCCGGCTCAGGCGGCGGCCACCGGCTGCGGTCTCGGCGGTTCGGACGGCGCGAGAACGTCCACGTCCGCCGGCTAGCGGCGGCGGCGGGCGAAAGCGAGGAAGGCGAGGCCGAGGAGGCCGAGGGCGGCGGAGGACGGCGCGGAGCCGGGGACGGCGCAGCCGCAGCCGGTGCCGGTCTCGCTCTCGTCCGGCAGCAGCGACGGATCCTCCGGATCGGGATCGGGATCGACACAGACGCCCTCGACACAGGCCAGCCCCGGAGGACACTCGGCGCCGTCATCGACCGCGCCGTTGCAGTCGTCGTCGATCAGGTTGCACTGTTCCGGCCGCGCCCCCCGCGAGCCTTCGCAGCCGGCCCAGGCGCCGGCGACGCAGGTCTCGGTGCCGGCGGTGCAGGCGCCGGTGTCGGTGCCGCAAGGCCGGGTCTGGCCGTCGATGCACTGACACCCCTCGTCGGTGGTGCCGTCGCAGTCGTTGTCGCGCCCGTCGCAGGTCTCGGCGGCCGGGCCCGTGCCGCCGGCGCACTCGCCCCAGGCGCCGCCAAGGCAGGTCTGGGTTCCGGCGCGGCATTCGCCGGCGTCCAGGCCGCAGGCGCGGACGTCGCCGGTGACGCAGGCGCAGCCCTCATCGACCACGCCGTCGCAGTCCTCGTCGAACACGCCGTCGCAGGTCTCGGGTTCGGGAAGCTGCGCGTCGCAGGGGAGCCATGCGCCGGCGGCGCAGACTTCGAGGCCGAAGCCGCAGGCCGAGGAGCACTCGCGGGCGAGATCCTCGTCGGTCGCGCCGTCGCAGTCGTTGTCCAGACCGTCGCAGACCTCCTCGGCGACGTGGCGGGCGATCGCGTCGAGGACCGCCTCGAGGGCGGAGGTGTCCTCGGCGCGGTAGTAGCAGGGGTTGGGGGTGGTCGGGGTGTCGCCGGCCGGGTCGCAGCCCGGCAGCGCGGTGCCCGCGTCCCACGCGAGGCGGTTGAGGACCAGGGCATCGACGCCGTCGCCGAAGCCGACGACGTAGAGGGTCGTTCCCGTGGCGCGCAGCGCCTCGGCGGCGTCGACGGGGTCGAAGCGGGTGGCGTTGTCGTAGGGGACGCAGTACTGCCAGCCGTCGGTGACGAGCACGGCGGCGCGCCGGCGGGTCGGGTCGGACAACGGCGCGTAGGCGGCGGCGACGTCGAGCGCCTGGGCCATCGGGGTGTAGTTGCCGGAGGTCGGCGGCGGAGACTCCAGATAGCGCGCGATCGCGGCGGCGTTGCCGGGTCCGACATCGACGTTGACGCCGGAGACGCCGCAGCGGTCCGGGTTCGGGAAGACGAGCAGGCCGAGATCGATCGAGCTCTCGTAGCGGGTCGCGATCGTACCGACCGCCGTGCGCGCGGCGGCCCACTTCGTGACGCCGGAAGGAACGCTGCCGGTGATCATCGAGCTCGACTTGTCGAGGATCAGCAGCAGGGACGGGGCGTCGCACTGCGCCGTCGCCGCGTCGGGGATCGCGGCGACGCCGAGGGTCGCCAGGAGGATGAGGGACAGGGCCTTGCGTGCCATCGTGCCTTGCTCCTTCTGTCCGCGCGTGCCCGCGGACCCGAGGGGGGATAGCAACCGGCGTGCCCGGTTCCCGGCGGATCCGGGCCTCGAAATCATGCGTGTTTCCGGAAGACTCGGTGG
>JAAZOP010000108.1 GCA_012797735.1 Myxococcales bacterium | reverse complement strand
GGACTGCCTGCTGCCGCTGGCCGGCGAGGTGCGGGCGGCCCGCCAAGCCGGCGAGCTGCTGTTCGCTCCGGCGCTCCTCGACGACGTGCCGATCCCGACCGCGGCGCAGGTGCGCTCCGCCTTCGACCTCGTGTTGCCCGACGATCGCACCGCGCTGTTCTACGCCTTCGGACCCCAGGGCCTGTCGTTCGGTCTCGTGGCGGAGAAGCGCCGCGGCCGGTTGGTGTGCGTGGCGGGGCATGACGCGCTGGGCGGCATCGCCGTGCGCGGCGCGCAGTGGCGCGCCGCGGTGCCGCGCATCCTCCAGGAAACCGCGCTCCGGTTCGCACCGCCCGCGGTCGGCGTCTTCGGCGACGAGGCCGCGATGCGGCGGATCGTGTTCGGCACCGAACCGGCGGCGCTGCCGCGCGCCCTGGCGGCCCGCGAGGTGATCCTCGACCCGCTGCCTCCCTGGCTCGCCGTGCTGCTCGGCCTGGATACCGCCGCCAAGGCCGCCGGCACCGCCCGCTCGCTGCTGCGCCGCTTCGACCCTCTGGGCCTCGCCGAACGCCTCGACCCCGTCCGCCTCGCCGGCGATCTGCAGAAACGTCTCGGCGTGGAGAACCCCCTCACGCGCGCGCTCGGCTTCGACCCGCTCGCCGTCCTGGCCCGCCTCCAGCAGTGGCGGGACGGCTGACGCGGTCGTCCGGCGGACCGCCGTTCCCCGGCGCTGCCGCCGGCGCGGAATCCCGCCGCGCTCCGCGCCGTTCACCCGGAGGGTGCGCCGATGGTAGGATGCCCGCCGGAAGACGGGCCGGGACGGATCCCGCCCGCAAGGAGGCACCGATGTTCCGCAGGATCGCCCACCTCGGCATCGCCGTGAAGGACCTCGACGCCGCAATCCGGATCTACCGCGACACCCTGGGCCTCGAGATGGCCGGCATCGAGGAAGTGGCGGAGCAGAAGGTCAAGGTGGCCATGTTCCCGGTCGGCGAGAGCCGGCTCGAACTGCTCGCCTCGACCTCGCCCGACGGTCCGATCGCCAGGCATATCGAGAAGAAGGGCGAGGGGATCCAGCACGTGGCGTTCGTGGTCGAGGACCTGGAGCGGACGTTGGCCGAGTTCAAGGCGCGCGGCGTGCCGTTGATCGACGAGAAGCCGCGCATCGGCGCCGGCGGCCACAAGATCGCGTTCGTCCACCCCAAGGGGACCGGGGGCATCCTCGTCGAGCTGACGCAGATGGATCATCCCGAGCGCGGCTGACGTCTTCGACCGACCCGACGGCGCGTGACTCCGGCCCCGTCCTCGGCGCCGCGGGTCGCCGTCTGTGCTACTGTGGCGGGCCGTGGCGCACGAGCGGCCCCGGCCGACCCGATTCGACTACGTTCGATCGTTCGACGGCAGCCTCCCCGGCCGTCCGCCGCCGAAGGAGCGCCGGTTGTCGCGGCTCGAGTTCTGGCTGGCGATCGCGGGTCCGGCCGTGCTGGTCGTGCTGCTCGGGGCGGCGGCGCTGGGCGTGGTCGAGGGTTCGGCCCCGGCCTGGGTCGGCCTCGGCCTGGGCGCCGCGGTGCTGCTCCTGTCCCTGTGGCGGGAGATCCGGGAACGCGACCTCGCCGGCGTCTGGCACTGGCTGGTGCTGGTCCCGGCGCCCTTCTTCTGGAATCGCCCCCTGACGCTGGGGGCGGTCTTCGGGCTGCGGCAGCTCCTGATGAGCCTGCGGACGCTGGCGCGGCGGCGGGCGGGCCGGCAGTTCATCGACTACCTGTGGGCGCATCCGGTGGAGCTGCTGGCCGTCGGCTTCCTGGCGGTGATCGTTTTCGGGACGTTGTTGCTGATGCTGCCGGCGGCGTGCACGAGCGCCCGCGGCGCCCCGCTGTTGGATGCGCTGTTCACGGCGACGAGCGCGACGTGCGTCACGGGGTTGACGGTGGTGGACACGGCCGCGTTCTTCACGCCGTTCGGCTGGGCGGTGATCGCGGCGTTGATCCAGGCGGGAGGCCTGGGCGTGATGACGCTGTCGACGCTGGCCGCCCTCGTCGCCGGCAAGCGGCTCGGTCTCGTGCAGAGCGGGGCCGTCGCCGCGGCGGTGGAGACCACGGCGCCGGTGGACGCGGTGCGGATCGTGCGCGTGGTGGTCCTGGGCACCCTGATCGCCGAGGCGATCGGCGTGGCGATCCTGTTCGGGTCGTTCCGGACCGAGATGGAGTGGTCGCCGGCGCTGGGGTACGCCGCGTTCCACGCGATCTCCGCCTTCTGCAACGCCGGGTTCGCCCTGTGGACCGACAACCTCGTCCCCTTCCAGGGCGATGCGCCGGTCCTCCTGACCGTCTCGTTGCTGGTGATCGTGGGCGGCCTCGGCTTCCTGGTGCTCGCCGAGCTGTGGGGCTGGCTGACGTCGCGTCTTCGGCGCCGCCGCCCGCTCTCGCTCCACGCCCGCCTCGTGCTCGGCACCACCGCCGTGCTGCTGGCGGGCGGCGCGGTGGTGTTCGCGTTGCTCGAGTGGCAGGGCGCGCTGGCCGGTCTCGACGCGCCCCACAAGCTGCTCAACGCGTTCTTCCTCTCCGTGACCCCGCGGACGGCCGGCTTCAACACGCTGCCGATGAACGGCCTCTCGATGGCCACGGTGTTCGTGCTGATCGTGTTGATGTTCGTCGGCGGGTCGCCGGGTTCCACCGCCGGCGGCATCCGCACCTCCACCGCGGCGACGATCCTGTTCGCCGTGCGGGCCTACATGCGCGGCCGGGAGGCGGTCGAGGTGGGCGGCCGCGCGATCCCGGCCGCCACCGTCGTCCGCGCCGTCGTCCTCGTGGCGCTCGCCGCCGTCGTCTGTTCGATCGGCTTCTTCCTCCTGGCGTTGACGCAGGACATCCCGTTCCAGTCCCTGTTCTTCGAGACCGTCTCGGCGTTCGGCACCGTCGGCCTGTCGCTCGGCGCCACCGCCGAGGTCGACAGCGTCGGCAAGATCGTGCTGATCGTGCTGATGTACGTGGGCCGCGTCGGCCCGCTGACCCTGATCCTGCTCCTCGGCTCGGCCGCCCGGGCGCCGGTGCGCTACCCCGAGGAGCCGGTGGCGCTGACCTGACCCGCAAGGAGGCCGCAAGATGCTGGGAGACGTCGCGGTGATCGGTCTCGGACAGTTCGGGACGCAACTGGCGGTGAGCCTGGCCGAATCCGGCGTGCCGGTGCTCGCGATCGACAGCCGCATGGAACGGGTCGAGAGCCTCCGCGCGTCGGTGGCCCGCGTCCTGTGCCTCGACGCCACGGACGAGGAGGCCCTGTCCGCCGCGCGGATCGGCGACGTCGGCGTCGCGGTCTGCGCCATCGGCGACGACGTCCAGGCCAGCATTCTCACCGTCGCCCTCCTGCACCAGTTCGGCGTTTCCCGGGTCATCGCCCGCGCCGTTTCCGAACTGCACGCGCGCATCCTGCGGATGGTCGGCGCCTCCGAGGTGATCAACCCCGCCCGGGACATCGCCTTGCGCCTCGCCTCCCGTCTTCTCCAGCCGGGCCTGGTGGACCGTGTCCCGATCGCCCCCGGCTACGCCCTGAACGAGATCGAAGCCCCCGCCTGGACGGCGGGCCGCACCCTGCTCGACCTCGACGTCCGCAAGCAGTTCCGGCTGTCGATCCTCGCCGTCAAGCGCGTCGAGGGCGGCGTCGAGAAGGTGATCGCCAACCCGGGGGGCGATACCGCCATCGCCCAGAGCGACATCCTGGTCACCCTCGGCGACGACGAGTCGATCCGCCGCTTCCTCGCCGGCCGCTGACGCGGGGGGACGCCGATGAAGATCCGGACGCGCCTGGTTCTTGTGCTCGCCGTTTTCGCCGCGGTGATCCTCACCGTGACGATCACCGCCGTGACGGCCTTCTCGCGCCTGGGACAGGCCGTCTCCACGACCATCGCCGAGAACCTCCGCTCGATCGAGGCCGCCCAGGCCATGCGGCAGGCGATCGATCGGCAGGACCGCGGCTACCTCCTGATCCTCGCCGGCCAGGGCGGTCGCGGCCGCGACGCGGTCGCCGCCGCCGTCGCTTCCTTCGAGGAGCAGCTCGACGTCGCCCGGAACAACGTCACCGTCGAGGGGGAGGGCGAGTTGATCGAGGCGCTCGAGAAGGCCTACGACCGCTATCGCAAGGCGGCGGAACCGTTCCAGGCGCCGCCGCCCCCGCCCCTCGCCGCGGCGTTCCCGCCGCCCGCCACGCCGTCCGCGCCACCGCCGGCGGGGTCGCCCCCGATGCTTCCCGCTCGAACCGACACGGCCGCGCCCGGCGAACCGGCGAATGCCGCCGCGGCCCTCCCGGCCGCCCTCCCGGCCGCGGTGCCCGGAACGCCGTGGACGCCTCCCGCCGTCGCCCCCACCCCTCCGAGCGACCCCGGCTCGGACACCGGCCCGACGCCGTCCCCCGCCTCGCCCGCCGTCCTCGCCGGCGGCCTGCCGTTCGATGCGACGACCTACTTCCTCCTGGTCGACGACCGCCTCGCCGACGTCCATCAGGCGCTCGACGACCTGGCGGCGCTCAACCGCTACGCCATCGAATCCGCCGCCAAGGAGGCGTCGCTGCACGGCTGGCGCCGTTCCGCCTGGGTGATCGTCGTCGGCCTGTTCGGCCTCGCCCTCGCCGCGGTCTTCGGCCGCCGGCTCTATCGCGCGATCGCCGTGCCGCTCGAGACGATCGAGGCCGGCATCGAGGCCGTGCGCCGCGGCAACTACGCCCGCCGCATCGGGCTCGACACCCGCGACGAACTCGGTCAGATCGCCGCCGCGGTCAACGCCGCGGCCGACCAGTTCGCGCGCCTCGACGCCGCCCGCGAGGGTCAGCTCCGGCTCCACGAGCGGCTCGCGTCGGCCGTGCTGGACGCGTTCGGCCCGGACGCGCTGGTGGTCGACCGCGCCGGCGAGCCGCTGGTCGTCGGCCGGAGGGCCCGGGAGCGTCTCGGTCCCAACCCGATGCAGACCCTGCGCGCCGGCGCCGGAGGCCTGATCCCGGCGGGCGAGATCGATCATCGGATCCAGCAGGTGTTCGAATCGCGCGAGGCGTCGCTCCCCTCGCCTCCGGACGGCCGGCCCGCCGGCATCGAGGTCCGCCCGATCTTCGGTCGCGCCGGCTCGGTGGTCGGTGCCGCGGTCGTCCTTCCACCGTCCTGAGCTGCCGGCCGACCGGAGGCGGCGGAACGACGAGCCTCATCCCGCGGCAGGAGGAGCGGCGGTCCGCGGCCGTTCGTTGACATGCCGTCGGCCTTCGTGCTACCCGGCGGTTCCGTGGCGTTTCTGCGGGCGCCGAGCCGGGGGGTGGCTTGCGTCTGCGGAAGATGCCGGTTTTTGTTGGAGTTTGGGAAGCCCGGGCTTCCGAAGGACGTGCGACCGATGGACAGATGCTGGATCGGTCTCGTGGCGCTGGCGGCGGTTGTCGCGCCGCCCGGCGCGCTCGCACAACCCGCCGATACCGGAGAGTCGGCGCCGGTCGCCGAAGCGACCGCCGTGACGGAGGGCGGGACGGGCACGGAGGGGACGGCCGCGACGCCGGAAGACGCGGCGACCTCTGGGGAGGAGCCGACCGGCGAGGAGCCGACCGGCGAGGGCCCCGCGCTCACCCCGCCCGACGACACGTTCTTCGGCGAGGCGGCCGGCACGACGGCCCAGACGGCGGAGACCGGCGAGACCGGCGAGACCGGCCGGACGGGGGGCACCGAGCCGAACCCGGCGGAGGCGTTGCTGTCGGCTTCGCGCGAGGACCGCGAGGATCAGCAGGCCGAGCGGGACGCGGAGCAGGTGACGTGGCAGGAGGAGGCGAGCCGTTTCATCGATCTCAAGGGGTACTTCCGCACGCGCGGCGACCTCTTCTACCAGCTCCATCTCGGACGCCCCGACGGCGTCGCGTTCCGCCATCCGTATGACGACGGCGTCAACCAGAACGGCACCCCCTGCTCGGGAGCGGCCGCGGAAACCTGCTTCACCAACGACACGATCGCGGGGGCCAACCTCCGGTTGCGGCTCGAGCCGGTGATCCACCTGTCGAGCTACGTGCAGGTCTACGCGACGTTCGACGTGCTGGACAACCTGGTGCTCGGCAGCACGCCGGAGGGATATGCGAACCAGCCGGGCGCTTCCGGCGGCTACGAACTCGCGGCCCGCTCGCCCTGGACCCCGCTGGGGGCTTTCGCGGCGACGCAGGTTCCGCCCGTCGGCGGGGTCAACTCGTTCCAGGATTCCGTCACGGTGAAGCGCGCCTGGGCCGAGGTGACCACGCCGCTCGGCCGGCTGATGTTCGGCCGCATGCAGTCCCAATGGGGGCTCGGCATCCTCGCCAACGGCGGGAACGATATCGATTCGGACTACGGCGATCTGGCCGACCGCATCATGTGGGCCGCCCGCTACATGGGGATCGTCGGAGCCCTCGGAGCCGACTTCGCCGGCGAGGGGCCGACGAGCCAGGCGATCTTCCAGATGCAGGGCCAGCCCTGGGACCTCGGACAGCTCGACGACGTCAACCAGTACATCGCGGTGCTTGGCTACCGTCCCGCGGAAGAGGAGCAGCTCGTCCGGCTGCGCAGCGGCCTTCCGGCCTTCGCCGGCGGGGTCTACTACGTGTTCCGCAACCAGGTGCTGTCCTCCGAGGGCACGAGCGTCCTCGGCAACACCAGCACCCTGACCCCGGTGCAACGCGACGCGTGGGCGCACATCATCGATCTGTGGTTCCAGTTCCGCTACGAGCGGTTCCGCGCGGAGACGGAATGGACCGTGATCTACGGCGGCATCCTGAACACGCAGCCGACGAGCTTCGCCGACGAGGACTACGAGGTGCTGCAGTGGGGCGGCGTCCTGCAGCTCGAGTACACCGCGATCGGCCTGCCGACGATCCGCTCGAACCGCCTCCGGTTCGGCGTCGAGGCCGGCTACGCCTCCGGCGACCCGAACGAGGAAGGGCTGGCGCCTTCGCAGGGAATCATCGTCCAGCGCGGCGACCGGAACACCGCCGGCGTCCACACGCTCTCGCGCTTCAACTTCGACCCCGACTACAACGTGGACCTCATCCTGTTCGAACAGATCCTCGGCCGGGTCGCGGGCGCGTACTACTTCCGCCCGTGGGTCGACTACACCCTCGCCCTCGGCGTCGGCCGCTCCAAGAAGTTCCTCAACTTCCGGCTCGACACGATCTGGTCGCGCGCCTCCGAGTTCATGAGCACCAACTCGAACCTCCCCGACCTCGGCCTCGAGATCGATGCCGCGGTGACCTTCGAGACCGCCGACAACTTCATCGCCCGCCTGCAGTACGGCGTGTTCTTCCCGTTCGGCGCCTTCAAGGATCTGACCGACATCGACGGTCACGAGGTGCGCAACGGGGTCTACGACCTGTCGAACGCCCAGACCGTCCAGGCGCTTCTCGGCGTCACCTTCTAACTCCGCCGCGAGCGGCCCGCCGGCCGCCCGGCGCGGCCCGGCAGGGGCCGCGTTCGGTCTCGAAGACCGCGTCGGGTCGTTCCGCCGGGGGACCGGCGGGGTTCAACCTTCGGGGCTGCGTCCAGGCGCGCCTCGTGCGCGCGAGCGGGGCGGGCTCCGGTGCCGGCGCGCGCGAGGTCGGCCGTACGGGGTCCGGCGAGGCGTCCCGTGGGGGGGGTGCGTCGCTGGCGGGCTACCAGGGCCTCGCCGAAGTCGCCGCCGCCAAGGCCTGACGGCTCCAGGCTCCGGGCTCGAGGCTGCAGGCCGGCGGAATCACGATCGACCTGTCGCTCCTGGAGCCTGCAGTCTGTCCCGAAAATCGCCCGCCTCCTGCACATCCGCCCAGCGTTTTCGTGATTCGTGGGTCGCCCGTCAGGGCGGTGGGCAACTGGAGCCGGTAGACTCGCGCCGGCCGGCGATGCGGACTTCGGCGACACCCTGGGCGGGCTACAGGACCTTCTTGATCTGTTCGGTCAGGGCGGGGACGGCCTGGAACAGGTCGGCGACGAGGCCGTAGTCGGCGACGGAGAAGATCGGCGCCTCGGGGTCCTTGTTGATCGCCACGATCACCTTGGAGCCCTTCATGCCCGCCAGGTGCTGGAGCGCGCCGGAGAGACCGACGGCGATGTAGAGCTGGGGGGCGACGATCTTGCCGGTCTGGCCGACCTGGAGGTCGTTGGGGGCGAAGCCGGCGTCGACGGCGGCGCGGGTTGCGCCGACGGCGCCGTGGAGCAGGTCCGCCAGCGCCTCGATGATCTTGAAGTTCTCCCCGCTCTTGAGCCCGCGGCCGCCGGAGACGATGACGCGCGCGTCGGTCAGTTCGGGCCGGGCCGAGACGACCTTCTCGAATCCGGCGACCTTGACCCGAGCGGCCGCCGCCGTGGCGGGCGCCGCCGGGGCGTCCTTGACCGGCGAGGCGCCGCCGCCGGGCGCCGCCGCCTCGAACTCGGTCTGCCGGACGGTGACGACCTGGATCGGCGTCTTGACCTTGACGTGCGCGAGCACGTTGCCGGCGTACATCGGCCGGACGTAGGTCGGACCGCCCTCCTGGACCACCTTGACGACGTCGCTGGCCATGCCGGCCTTGAGGTGCTCGGCGACCTGCGGCATCAGGTCCTTGCCGAAGGTCGTGGCGGTGGCGCAGACGATCTTGTAGCCCTTGCCGGCGCCGGCCACCACCGGCGCGTAGACCTCGGCGACGTAGTCGGGGAGGTCGGCGACCAGCACGCTTTCCGCCCCGTAGCCGGTCATCGAGGCGGCGGCGGCCTTGGCGCCGGTGCCGGCGACGAGGATGTCATAGCCGCCGCCGACCATCGGGGCCGCCTGCTGGGCGAACGTGATCGCCGACAGCGAGCCCTTGCGCACCTTGCCCTCGAACAGTTCCGCAATCACCAGAACGTTGGCCATCTTCCACCTCCCTCCGCCTAGATCACGCGCGCTTCGTTCTTGAGCTTGGCGACGAGCGTCTCGACGTCGGGCACCTTGGCACCGGCCTTGCGCTGCGGCGGCGGCTCGAACTTCAGGTACTCCAGACGCGGGGCGGGGGTCACGCCGTAGTCGGCCAGCTTCTTGGCCGCCAGCGGCTTCTTCTTCGCCTGCATGATCCCGCGCAGCGACGGGTAGCGCGGCCCCTCGGGGTACTTCTCGGAGTCCGGCGTGTTGCCGTTCTTGACGGCGTCGGGAGCGACGATCCGCAGATCGACCGAGATCACCGCGGGGAACGTCACCTCGAGCTTCGCCACGCCGCCGTCGACCTCGCGGGTCACCAGCGCCTTGTTCAACTCCTTGGGCAAGCTCAGGTGCGCGGCGAACGTGGCCTGCGGCCAGCCGAGCCGCACGGCGAGCATCTGGGCGACCTGGTTGGAGTCGCCGTCGACCACCTGCTTGCCCGCCAGCACCAGGTCGGGCTTCTCCTCGGCGACGACCTTCTCGAGCGTGTCGACGACGACGGTCGCGTCGAGCGTCTCGTCGGCGGCGTCGATCAGGATCCCGCGGTCGGCCCCCATCGCCAGCGCCTGCGTCACCTGCTGCTTGGCGTCGGCCGGCCCGAGGCACACCACGACGACCTCGCCCAGGCGGGCGTTGTTCGTCTTGTTCTCGGTGATGCGCAGCGCCGCCTCCACCGCGTACTCGTCGAAGGGGTTGAGCTTCCACTCCAGCCCTTCCGACGTCACCTTCTTGCCGTCGGGCGAGATCTTCACCTTGTTCGCGTTGTCCGGGTCCGCGACCCGCTTGAGGGGCACCAGGATCTTCACGTCCTTCCTCCTTTCCTCTCCCGGCGCGGAGCCGGCGCCGGACGCTTGCGGATTCCCTCGATCAGAATGGTGGCGGCCCCCTCGGCCGCCCGTGCCAGCCGTTCCGGAGCGCTCTTACCGATGACCCAGGTCAAGGTCAAGCCGTCGAGCGCCCCGAACATCGCGCAGGCGAACACGCGCGGCGAGACGTCGCTGCGGAAGACCCCGCGTCGCTGCCCATCCGCCACGATGCCCGCGATCAGATCGAGATACCGGTTGAACTTCGGTGCCGCGTACTGCTTGAGGAACCGGTTCGACTGCCGCAGGTTGATCGAAACCACCTCGGCCAGGTCCCGGTGCTTGCGCACCGTCCCGAGCTGCAGGTCCACGACCCGGCGCAGCCGCCGGGCCGGGTCGTCCAGCTTCGCCGTCTCCTTCTCCACCAGATCGCACAACGCATCGATGCGATCTTCGAAAATCGAGATCAGGATGTCGTCCTTGTTGCGGAAGTACAGGTAGATCGTTCCGTCGGCGACCCCGGCCGCCTGCGCGATCTGCGACACCCGGCTCACGTAGAACCCGTGCCGCGCGAAGACCCGCACCGCCGCCTTCAGGATCCGCTGCCGCTTCTTCGCCCGGTCGACCAGCCGCATCGTCTCCGCCCGTCCCCGAAGCCTCGCGGTCCATGAACCGCGATTCAACCTTGCGACCTTTGCCATCCCCGTTGCGCCTTGTCAACGGGGAACTCGCCCGCCGTGCCGCTCCCGCCTCCGCCCGCCTTCGATCGCCGGCGGTTCCGTCCCGGCGCCCGGCCGGTCCGGGCGGCCGGTTCCGCCGGCTCTGTGCCGCGATGTGCCGCCCCTCCCGGAGCACGGCCCGGCCGGGACCTCTGGAAAGGGAAGGTATTCCGGTGGGTTGTCGACCCGGCGCGGTGCGGGCACCGTCGGCAAGCGACTTGCAAACCACCTCGGCGGGAGGACTGCTCGACGATGCGACAGTACATCGAGAAGCTGGGCTACAAGCCGCGGACCTGCGTCTGGGAGCTGACGCTGGCCTGCAACGCCGCCTGCCGCCACTGCGGCTCGCACGCCGGCCGGCCGCGGGAGGACGAACTGACCACGGCGGAGGCGCTCGGCGTCGCCGACCAGCTCGCCGCGCTCGGTTGCGAGCACGTCACGTTGTCCGGCGGCGAGCCGCTGCTCCGGCGCGACTGGCCCGAGCTGGCGGCGCGGTTGGCGGGCCACGGCGTCCAGGTCGGGGTGATCTCCAACGGCCTGGCGTTCGACGCGGAGGCGGCCCGGCGTGCGGTCGAAGCCGGCGTGGCGGCCGTGACCTTCAGCGTGGACGGCCTGGCCGCCGTCCACGACCGGATGCGCGGCCGGCCCGGCGCCTACGCCCGCGCCGTCGCCGCCTTCGAGATCGCGGCGGCGGCGGGACTGCCGACCTGCGCCGCCACCCACGTCCATCGCCACAACCTCGACCAGCTCGACGAACTGCACCAGCGCCTCGGGGCCCTCGGCGTCCGCTCCTGGAAGCTCCAGCTCTGCAACCCCGCGGGGGAAGCGGCGCGACACCGGGAGATGATTCTCGAGCCGCGCGACCTGCTGCGGCTGGTGCCGAAGATGGTGGAGCTCAAGCAGCGCGGGCTGCCCTACGTCGAGACCTCGGACAGCATCGGCTACTTCGGACCGTACGAGCAGGCGCTGCGCGGCTCCTGGCGCCAGGACCTCGGGTTCTGGACCGGCTGCTACGCCGGCTGCCGCGTGATCGGCATCGAGAGCGCCGGCAACGTCAAGGGGTGCCTGGCCCTGCCGTCGGCGCGCCACGGCACGGACGAGTTCGTCGAGGGGAACGTGCGGGCGGCGGCGCTGGCCGACCTCTGGTTCCGCCCCGGCGGGTTCGCCTACAACCGCTGCTTCGACCCGGCGCGGCTCACCGGGTTCTGCCGCACCTGCCCCTACGCCGCCATCTGCCGCGCCGGCTGCCACTGGACCGCGCTGGCCCACGGCGGCACGCTGTACGAGAACCGCTTCTGCTACTACCGCGTCTCCGTCGAGGAGACCCGCGCGCGCCGGGGGCCGCGCCGCTGGTTCGTCGAGGGGCTGGCGCCGGCCGCGATCGTCGCCACCCTCGGCCTCTCCGGCTGCTACGAGTCCTACCACCCCTGGTACGAGGGCCCCGACGCGGGGAGCGACACCGCGGCCGCCGCGGATACCGTCGAGCCGCCGCCCGACGTCGTGCCGGACGCGACGAGCGAGGGGATCTTCTTCTACGGGCCGGTGCCCCCCGACGCGGTCGCCGACGCGGCCGGCTGGTATGGTCCCCCGCCGGTCGATGCCGGCCCGGCCGATACCGTGCACTGCCCGACCTACGAGGAAGCGTGCTGCGACTGCGACTACATGGGGCCGTCTCCGATCCCGCCCGGCTGTCCCGATCCGTGCGCCGTCAACGACTACGGCGTGCCGATTCCGATGTACGGTGTGCCCGACGACGCCGGCATCGGTCCCGACGGCGCCGGGGACGCGCCCGCAGAGGCCACCGATTGCCCCGACCCGTGCGGTCCGACGAATCTCTACGGTCCGCTGCCGACCTACCCGCCCGGCTGCCGCTACGACTGCGACAGCGACGAGACCTGTCCGACGGCCGCGGAGGCGTGTTGCGATTGCGAGTACATGGGGCCGGCGCCAATCCCCGAACGGTGCGCCGACCCCTGCGCCTCCGGCAAGCGGCGCTGACGGCCGGGCGGGGCGGCTCCGGCACCGGAACCCCGCGGTCCGCAACGCGCTCGAAAGCGGGTCGCGCGGCCGGCGTCTGCCCGCCAACCCGGAAGCGTTCCCGAGATGCGCCGCGGTGGGCCGACCGGTCGGGGATTGCCTTCGCCCGGCGTCCACCGTAGCTTGAAGGAGCCCGAGGAGGTGCCGCATGGGCCGGAAGACGTCGCGACTCCGATGCGCCGGGCCTGTCCTTGCGACCGTCGTGTCGGTCCTCGCGGCCCCGCCGGCAGCCGCCGAGCTGGTGCCGGTCGGCGCACGGATCGCGGCGCGGGCGAGTGTCTCCTTCGACGCGGCAACGCGGACGTACCGCCTGCGGGCGGAGTCCACGCCGCCCGTGGAGTATGCGATTCCGGTGGCGAATCCCGACGTCGCTTCCGGCCTCCTGCATGTGGAAGCGACCGTGGGCGCGCGTGCGCCGGTCGTCGTCGTCTCGCGGGGCGGCACGCGCTACCGGGACGCCGCCGGCGCGATCCTCGAGCCTCCCGCGCTCGCCGCGCTCGGCACGACCACGCTGGTCGAGCATCGTCTGGACGGCGACGCGGTTCTCCTGCGCTACGCCGAGTCGCCCGGCGCCCACGACTTGCAGAAAAGCTACCGCTTCCGGTTGCAGGGGATCGCGCTCGCGATCGAGGTCGCCTCGCCCTCCACGGCGGGACGCGACGGCTACGCCGGCGTGATGCTCGGGGCGACGGAGGACACGCCCGGGGCGTTCGTCCGGACGCTGCCCTATCTGCCCGAACCGGTCGGCGTGCTGCCGGACGGGACGTACTTCGCGGCGTACATCGACCGCACCGTCTCCAGCGCCGCGTCGATCGCGGCGTGGCTGGGGCCGCGGGACGCCGCGTCGGTGTACGCCCACGCCGTCACGCACATGGACCCCGACACCGCCGGCGCCGCGGCGCCGCTGCGGGAGACGGCGTGGGTCACGGTCAGCGAGCGGCTGGAGGACGTGTTCCCGGAGCCATCGCGCGGCGCATCGCGCTGGCGCGCCGACCTCGGTCACCGCCTCGTGCTCGACGTCTGGGGGCTCCAGGCAATGTTCGGCGGCGACGAGGGAGTGACGCTGTTGTGGCGCGCCCCTGCCTCGGCGCTCGGCAGGGCGCACGTTGCGCTGCGGTATGCGGCCGCGGGCGGGACCTGCGGCGACGGTGTGGCGCTCGCGATCCGCAGCGGCCCGGTGCCGGTGGAACTGCTCGACCGGATCGCCGTCCCGCCCTCGGCCACGACGCCGCAGACCTGGGAAACCGATCTCGATCTGGCCGAAGGCACCGAGGTGCGGGTCGACCTCTTGCGCGCCGGCAACAACCACTGCGACGGCACGCAACTCCGGCTGACCGTGCGCACCGCGGGGGGCGAGACGTTCGATTCCCAGGCCGACTTCTCCTCGACCCAGGGCGGCCGCGGGTTCTTCTACCTCGAGCGGGTCGGCGAGACGCTGACCGAGATGACCTGGGACGCCGGCGACGGGCGCTGGGAGGGCCGCGGGGCGTATTCGATCCTCGGGCCGGGTTGGGGCCACCCGGGGCAAGGGGCGAGCGCCTACCGCGACGGCGCGGCGATGGTGCGGCGGCTGGCGGAGTACGGCCTGCGCCACTTGGCGATTCTTTTCCACGTCTGGCAGCGCTGGGGCTATGACCAGGGGTTGCCCGACCACCACCCGACCAACCCGGCGGGCGGCAGCGAGGCGGAGATGGCGGCGTTCGTCGCCGAGGCGCGGGCGGCCGGGATGCTGCTGGCGTTGCACGAGAACTACACCGACATGTACCCCGACCATCCGCCGGACTACCCGAGTCCGCTGTTCGACGCCAACGCCATCGCGCTGGACTCGAGCGGCGCGCGCCGACTCGGCTGGTACCAGGAGTCCACGCGCCAGCAGGCGTGTCGGATCGCCGCCGGCCGGATGCTCGACTTCGCCCGCCTCGAGTCGTCCGCGATCGCCGCCGACTACCGCCCCAACGCCGCATACCTCGACGTCAATCCCGGCTGGAACCCGGGCCTCGCGATCGACTTCAACGCCGACTCGCCGGACGCGCCGACCTTCGGCGCCTCGTTCGACGCCCATGTGGCGCTGTACGACTGGATTCGAGAGAACTACGACGGGCCGCTGTTCGGCGAGGGGGGCGAGGGACCGGACCGGTTCGACAGCTACTACGCGGGGGCGGTGGACGGCGTGGAGCGACAGACGGAGGGGCGCCGAGCGGCGACGGTGGCGCCCGACTACGAGCTGCGCGTCGTCAAGCCGCGGATGATGAACCACGGACTGGGATACTACTCGCGCTACTTCGTGGACGAAGGGCAGGGGGATGTGGCCTACGACGAGACGGCGCTGGACCAGTACCGGGCCGGCGAGATCGCCTTCGGTCACGCCGGCTTCCTCGGCGACGGTCTCGGTGGCGTCTCGGCCGCCGCGCTGATGCGCCACTTCGCCCGCGAGTACTGGCTGCTGCAGGCGCTCCAGTCGCGGTACGCCGATGCCGAGCCGGTTCGCATCCTCTACGACGACGGCGGGGCGCTGCGCACCCTGGGCGAGGCGTGGCGTGCCGGGATCGACCTGGTCGCGGCGCGGCTGCTCGTCGAGTACGAGGGCGGTCTGACCGTGCGTGTCAATCGGGACTCCGCCCGGCGCACGGTTCATTCCGGGGCGGGCTTCTCCTACGAGCAGGGGGCGAACGGATTCGGCTACGCCGAGGAGGGTCCCGGCGGCACGCTGGTGCCGATGACCTGGGAGGCCGCAACCCGCCGCTGGCGCGGGGCCCGAACCTACAGTCTGTGGTGGGACGTGGGCGGTCACCCCGACGGTCCTCCCATCGTGCGGACCTGGACGAGCCCGGTCGCGGGCCGGGTGCGGGTCGAGGGTCGCGTCGCCGACGGGAACCCGGATTGCGGCGACGGCGTGGACGTCGAGATTCGCCGCGGGACGGCGGTGATCTGGTCGTACGGGATCGAGAACGGCGACACCGCCGGGTCGACCTTCGACCTGTCGTTGGACTTGACCACCGGCGAGGTGCTGGCGTTCCGCATCGCGCAACGCGCCGACAACTTCTGCGACGGGACCCGCTTCGTCTGGACGATCTCCTGGGACGACGGTTCGCCGCACGACTGGACCGTGGAGACGTCCGCCGGGCGGGTCGATCTGGCGCCGAGCGGCTTCGTCGCCGAAGGACCGGACGGCTTCCTCGCCCTCTCCACCCGCCAGGGCGGCCGCTGGATCGACTTCGTGCGCTCGCCCGAGTACGTGTATGCGGGCGTGCGCGACGGCGCCCCGGCGACGTTCGAGGATGTGACGACCGACGGCGCGATCGCGTTCGTCGCGGGTGAACACGGCGAGAGCCTGCACGCGACGGCACTGACGATGGCCGATCGCGCCGGTGCGCCGGCGCTGCGCGTCTCCGCGCGCGCCGACGTCAACCTCCGGATGCTCGACCCGCAGCGGGCGCTCGTCACCGTACGACAGGCCGAGGCGGCCGCGAGGGTCGACGTGGGCTGGAGCCGGTTGCCCGGTGCTTGGCGCGAAATTCTCGCCGGACATCCCGATGCCGTCCGGTGGGCGCAAGCGCGCGAGGACGGCACGGCGACCGAAGCCGGAAACCCGGCACCCTTCGTGGACGGCACCCTGCGGCTGGAGGAACTGCTGGTGGACCAACCCTACGTCGTCTTCCTGTCGTCGGAGTGCGTCGAGGACGACGACTGCCGGCGCGGACAACGGTGCGCGGAGGGGTGGTGCGTTCCGAGCGAGGCCGACGCGGACGCCGACGCCGCGGGTGATGCCGGCGCCGAGGGGGACACCGACGCGGCCGGAGAGGCCGGAACGGACGGCGGAGCCGACCTCGGCGGCAGCCCCGCCGCCGGTGACGGCGGAGGCTGCGGTTGCGCGGTGCCGGGCGGCGGTCCGGGGCTCGGCATCCTGTTGTGGCTTCTGCCCTGGCTGCGGCACCTGCGCCGGCGCGGAGGATGAAGATGCCGTTCGGTCGCCGATGGTTCCCCGAGGGGAAACCGTCTGGCTGCGGGCGAGGCGGAAGACCGTGCGCCCCCGGCGAGGCGGACGCTTCGCCTGCCTCCGCGCCGGGCGGCCGCCTCGTCTCCGCACCTCGTCGAAAGGCCGCACCGGCCGTGTTCGCGCTGCTGGCGGCCGGCTGGGTCGCCTGCGGCCCGTCCGCCGCCCCGGTCGCCGGTCCGGCCGACGACCCGGCGGCGCTCCCGGACGACGCGGTCGTCGCGCGGCTCGGCTGCACCGCGATCACCGCCGCCGACGTCCGGCGCTGGCAGCGCATCGTTCTCGCCGCGGCGCCGCTGACCGGCTCGCCCAGCGGCGTGCCGACGGCGCCCCGCGGGTTCGAGGCGACCCGCAACGACCTGGTGAACCGCGCCGTGATCGCCCGCGTCGCCGCGCGCGCAGGACTGGAGATCGGCGCGGCCGAGACCGACCTCGCCCTGGCCCGACTCGCCGAACAGGGAGGACGCACCGTCCAGCAGCTCCTCGCCGCCGCCCGCGACCGCGGGCTCGCCGAGACAGAACTCCGCGAGCTGGTGGCCGGCGACCTGTTGCGCTTCTCGCTGCTCGTCGGGGTGATGGTCGGCGAAGGCTGGCCGCGTCACGAGGACGTCGTCGCCGAGTGCCGCCGGCGGTTCGGCGAGGAGGGCTGCACGGCCGAGCGGTTGAGCCTGGTGCGCGACGAACTGCGCGAGGCGCTCACGCCGCAGTGGATGTCGACGCGGGGCGCCGAGTGGCTGGCCGAGCGCCGCGCGGAACTGGAGGCGGTGGTCGCCGAGCGGGGACCGGAGGGGTGCGTCGAGCGGCCGGCGGAGGCGCCGGCGGGCGACGGCGACTGACCCGGGACTCCGCGGAACGCCTTCCGTCCGCCCGCTCCGTTGGCCGCGCCCGCCGCTCCATCCGGTCGCTCCGCTCCTTGACCGCCGCGACGCAAGAGGGCAACCTGCGAGCACGGGGGTGGCCCGTTGCGGACGCGTGCGCACGAAGAACGAACGATCGGGCGCCGCCGGGGCGTCGTCCTGGCGCTCGCCGTCGCGCTGTTCGCGGCGGGGTGTACCCTGATCGTGGACGTCGAGAAGCTCGAGCGGCCCGGCCGGGACGCGGGCGGCGACGGGTCCAACCCGGACGTCCGGGACGCGGATGCGGATGCGCGTCCCGAGGCGGAGGTGGAGGTGGAGGCGGGGGAGGACGCCGACGCGGACGCCGCGACGTGCGACCCGGCGATCTGCGCCGAGGCGTGTGTCTCGCTGGGCTACGCGGGCGGAGATTGCGTCGGCGGCGGGTGCGCCTGCGATGCGGGCGGCGACGCGGATGCCGACGCACCCGACGATGCGGGCCGCGAGGACGCCGGCGGTTGCACGCCGGCGACCAGCGTCCCGTTCAACGTGGTGCCCGCCGCCGCCGACGGCGACGAACGGCCGGTGTCGCTGCGCTCCGGCGCCGGGTTCGTCTTTTTCGGCCGGCCCCCGGGACCGACGAGCGCGGACGGGCTGCGCTTCCAGCGCGTGAACCTCGACGGTTCGGCCGCCGGCGTGGCGGTGTGGACCCTGTCCTCGGTGGAGATCTCGCCGTTCCATCCGCTGGTGGAGCTGCCATCGGGGAGCTTCGCGACGGCGTTCCAGGTGCCCGAGGGTGCAGGCCCCGGCGTCTGGCTCAAGATCGTGCCGTCGAGCGGCTCTGGAGGCGAGGTCCCGCGACAGGTACCGGGGACCGACGCCCGTTCCGGCGAACCGACGATCACCTTCGACGGCACGGATCTGGTCGTCGCCTGGTCGCACGCTGACGGCGACGGGGTCCGGATCCTCGTGCAGCACTTCGTCGCCGCCACCGGCGTCGCCATCGGTTCACCGGTCGTGGTCGCGGCTGGACGGAGCGGTACGGGAGAGCCACGCATCGCCTGGGGCACGACCCGGCACGCGCTGGCCTACTACGACGCGTCTCACAACGCACTCGAAGTCCTCTCGCTCGACGGGCGGCTCGTCGTCCTGCGCGACGACGTCCTCCCTCCCCCCGCCGGCCACGCCTTCGTCGGTTATCCCGCGCTCGCCTGGAACGGCACCGAGTTCGGCTTGGCATGGGAAACGCGGAGCGCGACGGAAGCGCGGATCCACTTGGCGACCTTCATGCCCGGCGCGGCACCGGTGGAGCACGACGTGCTCTCCGGCGTCGCACTGTCCGGCACCGACCTGGGCCAGGTGTCGCTGGCTTGGGGGGACCGGACGGGCGAGTGGGGTATCGCCTGGCGCCGCGCGGAGACGACCCGGGCGGGCATCGTCCTGGCGCGGATCGATGCCATCGATTTCCACACGATCGAGGGTCCAGTGGACATCCGGCCCGAGGCGACCGCGGCGTTCCACCCGAGCCTGGCCTACAACGACGGCTACTACATGGTGTCGTGGGTCGAGGACGTCGGGTATGGTTCGATGCGCTATCCGATCTTCGTGGCGACGCGCGGCTGCACGCCGTAGGACCGCGGCGGCAACACGGACCCGCACCCCGCACGAGTCCCCGACTTCCGGAGTCCGCTCCGCCGGGCCCGAGCGGATCGCGGCGACCGGAGGACCGCGCGCGGGACGGCGTGACCGGCGGGAACCCGTCGATTGCCGCGGCGAACGCTTCGCGCTACGGTCGCTCGCCGTGGACGGCCGCGAACGGCGGCGGATGGACGGGTTCGCGTTCGGGGCGCCGGACGTCGCCGGGGAACCGCCGTCCGGCGGCCTGGTGCGGCGTGCGCGGCGCCCGGCGGGTTGGCGCGCGCCGGGGCCTGCGCCGCGCACTCCGCCGGGCCGCCCCGACCTGTGGCCCGGGCCCGGCGAGGACCTGTGCTACCTGGCCGGCGACTGGCGCATCCTCCAGCGCCTGGACGGTCACCGCTGGTCGCTCGACGACCTGTGCACCGCCTGGTGGGCGATCCGGAGCCTGCGCGCGGCGCCGGCCCGGCACGTCGACCTCGGTTGCGGCATCGGGACCGTGCTCCTGCTCCTCGCCTGGCGGTTCCCGGCGCTCGAGGGGGTCGGGATCGAGGCGCAGGCGGTGAGCGTCGGACTGGCGCGGCGGTCGATCGCCTGGAACGGCGTCGACGACCGGTGTCGGGTGCGGGAGGCGGACTTCCGCGAACCGCAGGCGACCGCGCAGCTCGGGCCGCAGGACCTGGTCACCGGCACGCCGCCGTATCTCGCGCCGGGCGCGGGGACGGAGTCGGCGCGCGCGCAGTGCGGGCCGTGCCGATTCGAGCATCGCGGGGGGGTGGAGGACTACGTGCGGGTCGCCGCCGG
>JAAZOP010000107.1 GCA_012797735.1 Myxococcales bacterium | reverse complement strand
CCGGCGACGGCGGCGGCGCGACGATGCCGGCCGGGGCCGACGCCGGCGCGGCCGCTCCGGCGGTGGAGGCGGGGGCGACGGCGAAGACGACGACGGTCAACGTCCTGCTCGCCGACGTCCTCAAGTCCGCGAAGTTGACGCTCGACGGGGTCGCCACTCCCTGGAAGCGGGTGCTCGACGTGCCCGTTCCGGAGGGCGGCGCGGTCGTGCTGGCGGTCGACTGGCCCGGCCGGCAGTGCAAGGAGCCGCAGGAGGGCGGCTGCCCGCAGTGGAAGATCACGGCCGCGACGACCGACCTCGAGATCACCGCCGAGATGTTCGTAGCGGCGCCGATCCGTCTGGCGCTCCAGGGCAAGTTGATCGAGGGGGCGGCGCTGTACGAGAAGGTCGCGGCGTCGGGTTCGACGGCGCCTTCCTACCAGGGGTTGACGATCCAGGAGGAGGGAGGGGTCTCGTACATCCCGTTGCTGCCGGGTTCCCACACGCTGGTGGTGCGCAAGGACGGCTACCCGGACTTCGAGCTGCCGGCGGTGACGGTGCCGGAGGACCCGTCGCAGGCCCCGACGATCCCCATCCCGCTGCTCGTGGCGCTCGAGGTGACCTCCCGCCCGCAGAACGCCCGCGTGCTGCTGGCCCGCGGCTCCGACGAGCCGGCGGAGATCGGCGAGACGGGGGACACGCCGGTCCGGGTGCTGGTCGATCGCTCGCAGAGCTACCGGATCAAGGTCGCCAAGAACGGGTACCGCGCGTTCGAGCAGGCGTTGACGTTCGAGGAGGGGCGGACGACGCTGGCGCTGGCGCCGGAACTCGAACGCGAGTCGGGCGGCGGTGGCGGCGGTGGCGGACACGGCGTACGGCCGCCGCCTCCGCCGGCGGGCGGAGGCAAGCTGACGGTGATCACGCAGCCGTGGACGATGGTGTACATCAACGGCCGCCGCGTGAAGCAGACGCCGCTGCTCAACCACGAGCTGGCGCCCGGCCGCTACCAGCTCACGCTGCTCAACCAGGAGGCGGGGATCCGCCACACCGAGATGGTGATCATCCAGGAGGGGCGCACGACGATGATCCGCCGCACGCAGGACCAGTTGCGCTGAGCGGGTCGCGTCGTCCGTCCGGTCGTCGCGCGTCTTCCATCGAGAATCGATCCGCGAAAACAGCGGCGCCCCGGGGCGCGGGGAGCGGTCCCGCCGGGCGGCGGGGCGAAGTGCGGGCCGCGGGGCGCCGCCGGCACGCCGCGTCGCGCCGTTGCGGTCTTACGGCCGGTCTTCGACGAACGGCTCGGGGTTCAGGCCGGCGGCCATCCGCGCCTGGCTTTCCGGGTCGCTGAGCAGCAGGACCTGGTTGGCGGTGAGCCACGGGAGGCGCGCGCGGGCGACGCCGAGCAACGTCTCGGCGGCGACACGCGTCGCCTCGACGTCGGCGGTGCTGCGAAGCCGCGCGAGGCGGGCGAGGACCTGCGCGCGCAGTTCCGGGTCGTCGATCGCGTAGGCGGACTGCTCGAGGTGTCGAGCGGCGAGGTCGTCGAGGTTGAGTTTCTCCAGGGCGGTGGCGGCGGACAGCACGAGCCAGGGGGGGCCGCCGCCGAGCTGGGCCTGTCGGCGGAGATGCTCGGCACCCTCGACCTTGGCCCGCAGGACGGTTTCCGGGTCCTTCACCCAGCGTGGCAGCTCGTAGTAGAGCTGATAGCCGAGGATGCCGTGCAGCTCCGGGTCGTCGGGGAACCGATCGAGTCCGAGCCGCAGGAGGCGGACGGCGTAGTCGAGGTCGGCGGGCTGGGGGACGCCGCTCCAGTGGGCGAACGGCACGGCGTAGCCGCTCCAGGCGTAGGGGGAGCGGAACATCGGGTCGAGGGTGACGAGCGCGTCGAGGTAGGCGTGGAGGTGCTGGGGGTCGCGCCGCTTGGCGAACTTCTCGCCGTGATAGACGAGCGACCGGGCCCAGACGGCGTCGGCGGCGGCCTCGGTGAAGCCGGCGGCGAGGATGCGCGCGGCGCCGGGAGCCGGCAGGACGAAGACGTCGTAGGGCGGCGGCGACCCGGCGACCCGCAGGCGCAGTTCGAGCCGGGCCCAGGCGGCGGCGAGACCGAGGAAGAAGAGGGCGGCGAGCAGCGCGAGCCGGCGCAGAGCGCGGCGGGTCGAGGGGCCGAGGTGGGCCGCGATCCGATCGAGCGGTCGCACGGGAGCGACGATACCGGGGAAAGAGGGGGAATTCCAGCGGCGGCCGAGCCGATGGCGACAAATCATCCCGGCTGACGAATCCCGGGACCCGACATGGACCGCTCGTCCGTGGCGCCGACCGTGCGGTGTTTCCGCGCGGTGGAGAGGACTACTCGTTGTCGTTCACGACGGCGAGGGCGCCGATCTGAATCGCGCCGTCCGCACCGGTCTGTCCTCGGCGAGTGAAGCGGGACCAGACTCCATCTCCATCCAGGTCACTGGAGGCAATCACCTGGAACGTCTGCGTCCCGGTGTCCGGCGTCAGGGCCGCGTAGCAGTACACGTAGCGG
>JAAZOP010000106.1 GCA_012797735.1 Myxococcales bacterium | reverse complement strand
CCCCCTACGGCAACCTCGAAGAACCCTTCAACCTCTGCCACCTCGCCGACTCCGCAGGCGCCGTCTACGTCGCCCGCTGGACCACCTACCACGTCCGGCAGCTCCAGAAGTCCATCACCCGCGCACTCCAGAAACGCGGCTTCTCCTTCGTCGAGGTCCTCTCCCCGTGCCCCACGCTCTACGGCCGCCGCAACCGCATCGGCGACGGCCTCGCCATGCAGCGCATGTTCAAGGAACGAGCCCAGATCAAGAACGGCGTCGCCACCCGCGAAACCAACTTCGACGTCTACGGCTCCGGACCCATCCCCGTCGGCGACTTCATCGATCGCGAACGCCCCGCCTTCCTCGAACGCTACAACGCCCACATGGCCCGCACCCTCGGCGACCAGTTCATCCCCTACGGCGACATCTGCGTCGACCCCAAGACCGAGGCCGACCGCTTCGCCGGACCGGAAGGGTAGGGCGCCCGAAAACGGAAGGACCGCGATGGAACATCACACCACCAGCGAAATCCGCATCGCAGGCTTCGGAGGCCAAGGCGTCATCCTCGCCGGACAGATCCTCGGCAAGGGCGCCACGATCTTCGAAAACCGCCACGCCACCCTCGTCCAGTCCTTCGGACCCGAGGCGCGCGGCGGCTCGTGCTCCGCACAGGTCATCCTCTCCGATCGACCCATCGCCTACCCCTACGTCACCCGACCCCGCGTCCTCGTCGCCATGAGCCAGGACGCCTTCGAACGCTTCGCCCCCGACATCGCCGACGACGGCATCCTGATCTACGAACAGGACCTCGTCCGCGTCCACGACCTCAAACCCGGCGTCCGCGCCTACGGCGTCCCCGCCACCCGCATCGCCGAAGAACTCCGCCGCAAGATGGTTCTCAATATCGTCATGGTCGGCTTCGTCGCCGCCGTCACCGGAGTCGTCTCCCTCGACGCCGCCCGCAAGGCCGTCCTCGACTCCGTCCCCAAAGGCACCGAACACCTCAACTGCACCGCCTTCGAGAAAGGCTACGAATACGGCCGCCGCCTCCGCGAGCAGAACGGCGACGGCCGGGGGAGCAACTAGCCATGGCCCAACACCGCCTCGCCTTCCCCGAAACCTACGTCTCGCCCGACGGCGCCGAGTTCTCCATCCGCCCCGCTCGCCCCGACGACCGCGAGGCCTTCCGCGCCTTCTTCGAAAAACTCCCGCCCCGCGACCGCCTCTACTTCCAGGAAGACCTCACCGCCCCCGGCGCCCTCGACCGCTGGGCCAACGCCGTCGAGGCCGGCCGCGCCACGATCCTCCTCGCCCTCCACGAAGACCGCGTCGTCGCCCAGGTCGGCGTCCTCCGCCGCCTCTACGGCTGGACCCGCCACGTCGGCTACATGCAGACCCTCGTCCTTACCGAATACCGCGGCCGCGGCATCGCCACCAAGCTCGTCCGCCGCTCGATCGAACTCGCCGTCCAGATGGGCCTCGACAAGGTCGTCGCCGAGGTCCTCACCGATCAGCGACGCGAACGCAAGATCCTCGAAGCCCACGGCTTCAAGAAGGAAGCCATCCTCCAGGACCACGCCACCGACCAGGAAGGCCGCAAGCGCAACGTCGTCATCCTCTCCAACCAGGTCTACGAGCTCTGGCGCCGCATGGAAGACCTGATCATCGACAAGGAGTTCGAGGTCATTCCGTAGCCGCCGAGACCTCCACCCCCACCGGCAGCCTCTCGTCCGTCGCCAACACGAACACCACCCCCGTCGCCGTCGCCGGCACGTCCGTCAACGCCAGCGCCT
>JAAZOP010000105.1 GCA_012797735.1 Myxococcales bacterium | reverse complement strand
CGCCGGTCGCCACTCGGCCGGCCGCCGGTCCGCGCGCAGCCAGACGGCAGCCGGCGGCGGGCGGCGGAGAAGGGCCGCGGTCTGCGTTTCGTCGGCGGGATCCCAGCGGACGACCGCGGCGCCGCGTTCGCCGCGCGCGACGGTGACGGCGCGATGCAACCAAGCGCAGAAGTCGCCGAACGGGCAACGCGCGCAGCGGCGGCGGTCGCGGCACGGCAGCGCCGTGCCCTCGCGGGCCAGCCGGTCCAGCATCGGGCGGCGGCCGCGCAACTCGTCCTCCAGTTTCGACGGGTCCTGCACCAGCCCCTCGTGCCCCTCCAGGTACGCCAGCGGGATGCGGTTGGTCCAGACGACCGCGCCGGCCTCCCGCGCGAGGTCGAGGATGCGGTGCACGGCGGGCGCGTCGGCGGGGTCGAGGAACATCCCGCGCGGGCGCGCCAGATGCTCGGCGGCGCCGCCGAACGGCGTCAACCACAGGATGTCGTACTCGCGCACGCCGGCGGCCAGGGTGCGGCTGATCAGCGCGGGCACGTCGGCGAGGTTGCGGCGGGTGAGGACCACGTCGACGCTGACCACCAGTCCGGCCGCCAGCGCCGCACGGAGCCCGGCGAACGACTGTTCGAAGGCGCCCGGGACGCCGACCATCGCGTCGTGGACGCGCGGGCACGAGCCGTGGATCGAGAAGGTCGCCTCGTCGAGCCCCGCGTCGAGCAGCGCCTGGAAGAAGGCGGGATAGGCGAGCCGGCGGCCGTTGGTGATGATCTGGACCCAGCCGTAGCCGAGTTCGCGCGCGCGCCGGACCAGCGCCGGAAGCTCCGGGTGCAGGGTCGGTTCGCCGCCGCTGAGCACGAGGCGGGTCGCTCCCGCCGCGCGACCGGCCCGCAACTCGTCCTCCAACTCCTCGCGCGGCCGAAGCCGGCCGTCGAGCGCCTGGCGGTCGAGGCAGAAGCAGCAGTGGTTGTTGCAGGCGGCCACGATGCGCACCCAGTGCCGCCGCTCGTGCACCGTTCCGGGGGAAGGGTCCTTCGTCATTGGTCCGCACCGCGGGCGCGACGCATCGGGGAAGGGGCTCTGCAACCGCGCGACGCCACGGCGGAATGGAGCCTAGGGGACGGGAGCCCGGGTGCACAAGCCTGTGCCCCACCTGCAGCCGGCCCGTCCCGTCCGGCCGGACCTTCCGTTGCCTTGACAACCGGACGATTCCGTACAACCCTTACCGTGTGGGCGGCGTCCGCGGGCGCCGCTCCGAGCGGCGGGCGGGTTGCGCGATCGTCCCGTCGTTCGGTGTTTGGCGCGGCGCGCGCCGGTGGAGGGCCGCAGGATGTCGGACGTGAAGATCCCGAAGCCCGAGAAAACCCCCCAGGCGTTCCTGACGGAGCAGGAGCGGAAGCTGACCCGGCGCGACATGCTCTCCGCGTCGTGGAAGGCGTTGGCCCTCGCCGCCGGGGTGGCGATGCTGCCGCGTTCGTCCGCCGCTGCGCCGCTCGCTGCGGCCCCGGCGCGGCCGGCGGCCGGGCCGAAGACCGGGAAGGCCGCGGCTGCCAGCGGGCGGCCGGGCGCGGCGCGCCCGAAATCGGAGGCGGGCGGCGCGGGAACCCCGAAACCCGCCGAGGCGGCCCACTGCTCGCACGGTTCGCACGGTTCGCACGGTTCGCACGGT
>JAAZOP010000104.1 GCA_012797735.1 Myxococcales bacterium | reverse complement strand
GTTCGATCCGGGTCGTGAACGACGACGGGACGGTGGTCTGCGAGACGGACGACGACACGGCGACGGCGTACACGGCGGGTCCGGGGCTGACGCTGTCGGGGACGCAGTTCGCGGTCTCGTTCGCGGGGACGGGGACGGCCGACACCGCGGCGCGTTCGGACCACACGCAGGCGTGGTCGTCGCTGACCGGGGTGCCGGCGGGGTTCGCCGACGGCACGGACGACACGGGGACCTCGTACACCGCCGGGACGGGGATCACGATCAGCGACACGACGATCTCGGCGAACCAGACGACGGTGGAGGGGTGGGCGCGCGGCGTGTGCTACGACACGACGGCGGAGTTGCGCGGCGTGCTGGACCCGGTCTACGCGGCGGCGACGCACAGTCACGCCTGGAGCACGATCACCTCGATGCCGGTCGGCTTCTCGGACGGCGTGGACAACGACACGACGTACTCCGCAGGCACGGGGCTGGCGCTGACCGGGACGACGTTCTCGGTGGCGACGGGCGGGGTGACGTCGGCGATGATCGCGGACGGCACGGTCGGCTCGGCGGACATCAACACGGGCCAAGTCCAGGTCCGCGTGGCCGGGAGCTGCGCGGCGGGGAACGCGATCCGCGCGGTGAACGTGGACGGGACGGTCGCGTGCGAGGCGACGACGGCGGGCGCGCGACCGGTGTTGGCGTATTCGGAGACCGGGGCAACGACGTACCTGACGACGACCTGCGCGAACTACTCGGGCGGCCAGGTCTCGATCACGGTGCCCGCGGCGGGCTCGATCGTCGTCGAGGCCAACGCCCGGATGATCCTCAACCATGTGTCCGGGACCGAGGATGAGCTGGTGCTGGGGATCGGCACGACCACGACGGATTGCGGCACGCCGTACGACTCCGTGCGTTGGGACATCCCGTCGGGATGGCCGACGGCCAGCAGCATCTACCAGACGTTCACCGTGCGCCGGCGGTTCGCCGTGTCGGCGGGAACGTACACCTACTACCTCAACGGCTACATGGCGTCCGGCTACGCCGCTTCGACCGATCTGTTCTGGTACGCCAACATGACGGCGACCTTCATTCCGAACTGAGCCATTCCTCGTCCCGGAAGACCGATCGAGCCGGGCGGCGCGGGGAGACCGCGAGCGCAGGCGCGACGGCGTCTCCGGGCCGATCGCGTTCGCCGCGATTCCCCGTTCTTTCGCCGAGCGCGGTCGGGAGAGGACTGCAGGCGTGGACCCGTCGCCGAGGGCCTGCGGTGGCGCCAGGACCTCGCCGAAGTCGCCGCCGTCAATGCCGGACGGGCTCCAGGCTCCGGGCTCGAGGCTGCAGGCCGGCGGAATCACGATCGACCTGTCGCTCCTGGAGCCTGCCCCGAGAATCGTCCGTCCCCTGCTCATCCGTCCAGCATTTTCGTGATTCGCGGATGGCCCGCCAGGCCGTGGGCAACGGAAGCCTCGCGCCGGCCGGCGATGCGGACTTCGGCGACACCCCGACGGTGGCGCGCGCGCGCTTGAGGGACCGGTGTCGGCCCGGTAGACTGGGAGTCCGGTCCGGCGTCGAGCGGGTCGCGTCGGGGCGGGGAGGTGCGGCATGCGGGGACGAGGCGTTCTGCTGGTGTTCGCCGGGCTGGGGCTGCTCGCGGCGGCGGCGCGGGCCGACTGGCCGATGGCGCGGCGCGATCCCGAGCGCACGGCCTACGCGCCCGGCTCGACGTTCATCCACCGGGCCGCGCCGTTGTGGCGCTACTTCCTCGGCGGCACGCTGGGTCGCGAGCAGTACTGGGCGGGCGACCTGGACGGCGACGGCCGGGGCGAGGTGGTGTTCCTGAGCGGCGGGAAGGTGGTGTCCAAGCTGCCCAACGACACGGTGGTGATGGACTCGCCGCTGCTCGACCTGTTCCGCATCGACCGGGTGGGCGATCTCGACGGGGACGGCACGCGGGAGATCGTGGCTTCGGCGGCGGCGGGGCGCGTGTTCGTGATCGGCGCGGACGGCGCGGTGTTGTGGCAGACGCCCGACGGGTCGTTCGGCAACATCGGCGCGGTGCGCTTCGGCGACTTCGACGGGGACGGACGGGACGAGATGTACGTCGCGGACCAGGCCTGCGGCTCGTCGGGCTCGCTGGGCGACGTGGCCCGGGTCTACTCCTTCGCCGGCGGCGTGGCGGCCACGACGCCGCTGTTCCAGCTCGAGCGGGGGCGGAGGGACTACGTCTGCGGCAACTACGACACGCTCGGCGACTTCAACGGCGACGGGCGGCTCGAGATCCTGGCGCAGGGCAACCGCGTGTTCTACGTCTACTCGGGGAGCGACGGGCGCCTCCTGGCCCAGACCGCCGACCTCGGTTCGATCCCGTACGGCCTGACGATCACCAACGTGCAGGACCTGGACGGCGACCCGGCGCAGGAAGTGGTCTGCTTCGCCAACAATTCGTATGCCCCGGCGATCAACTCGCGGCGCGTGTTCCTGATGGACTGGGACCCGGCGGGCGGGACGCTGGTCAAGCGGTGGGAGCGGTCGGTGACCGACGTGGCGACGGAGGAACACCGGTTCGTGCACAACGGGACGGTCGATCTGGACGGCGACGGCACCTGGGAGGTGGTCACGTCGTTCTGGGCCTCGCCGCGGGCGCGGCTGCACGTGCTGGACGCCCGGGACGGCACGACGATCGACTCGGTGCTCGACGCGACGCTCGAGGCGGTGCTGGATCTGGACGGCGACGGGACGGTGGAGGTGCTGGGCCGCAGCGAGGCGGGCGCGTTGACGGCCTACGAGTTCCGGTCGTTGTCGCTGGTGCCGCGGTGGACGCTGCCGGGACGGCGGGTGGTGGGGGTCGTGGACACGGCGCGGCGCGACGTGCAGGCCGGCTACGTCGTCCCCCTGGCGCTCGACGTGGACGGCGACGGGCGGAACGAGCTGCTGTTGACGCGGAACAACGCGGACGGGGAGATCGCGGAACTGCTGGCCTACGACGCGGAGCTGGCGGCGCCGGCGGTGGCGGCGAGCTACCCGTTGCCGGCGGGGACGGTGCCGCTGACCTACGAGCCGTTCGCCGACATCACGGGTCCCGGGGAAGGGTTGCAGATCGGTCTGGCGCGCAACGACGGCTACCTGGTGGTGCTGGGTCGCGGGTTGGTGCCGCTGAACGAGCCCGGGGGCGATCAGGCCGGGCTGCGGATCGGCGGGTACTACTCGGGGCACAACGGTCTGACCGCGGCCCCGGTGGCGGCGGATCTGGACGCCGACGGGTGGAACGAGGTGGTGGTGCGCAACTCCCGCGGCGCGCTCGACTGCCTGCGTCCGGCGGGCGCCTCGCTGGTGGTGCCGCCGGCGGTGGCCTGGTCGCGGCCGCGCGAGTTCGCCCCGACGCTGCTCGACGTCGACGGCGACGGCGACCGGGAAGTGGCGAGCCTCTGGACGTCGGCCGACCCCACCGCGCCGCACCAGGTGCGGCTCACCGCGGCGGACGGCACGACGGTCGTCTGGACGCGGCCGGTGACGGCGGCGGGCGAGAGCGTGACGTACGACCTCGTGCCGATGGGCGATCTCAACGGCGACGGACGGCTCGATCTCCTGTATCACCGGATGGTGCAATCGACCGGCAACGCGAAGATCGACGTGCTCGACGGAGCGACCGGCGCGCCGCTGTGGGCGACCCCCTTCGAAACGCTGGTCGCCGGCTCGGGCTACGGCGACTCCGCGGCGTTCGACCTGACGGGCGACGGGCTCCGCGACCCGCTCGTCTGTCCGCGCAACACGATGATGCAGCTCCGCCCCGCCGACGGCACGGTGGTGACGACGGTCGATGCGGGCTACTGCACGTTCCCCTCGATCTGGGACGTGAACCGCGACGGGCAGCCCGAGGTGATCTCGTCGGGCTCGCACTACGCGCTGCGGGTGTTCACGCGGTCGATGACCGAGCTGTGGCGGGAGACGGGGACGAAGAACCACACGCGGACGGCGGGAGCGGTGGCGGAGTGTCCCGACGCGGTGCGGTTCGCCGAGGGGTCGAACAACTCGGCGGTGCTGGACATCTGGAACGCGGCCACCGGCGCGCTGCTGACCAGCCGGACGCTGGCGGGGGGCGCGATCTACGCGACGGAAGCGGACGCGCGCGCCGCCGGCCAGCGCCTCGGGATCCTCGGCAACGCCGTCGCCAAACAGGACCTGACCGGCGCCGGCACTCCGGGCGTGCTGGTCGGCTCGACCGACGGCTGGCTGTACGCGGTGGACCCGTGCACGGCGACGCTGGTCTGGTCGTACAACTTCCGCTACCCCGTCGGGGAACCGGTGTTCGCGGACGTCACGGACGACGGCGCGGACGATCTGCTGGTCAGCGTGGCGGACGGCTACCTGTACGCCGTGGGCCGGGAGCGGTTCCGGGCGCCGGCGGAGGTGCTGGACGTGGATCCGCCGGCGGGCTTCCCGGCCGAGGACCGCGACACGATCGAGACGTTCGATACGCTGTACGCGGCGTGGAGCGCGGTGACCGGGGCGGCGTCGTACGAGTACGCCGTGTTGACGGCAGGCGGCACGTTCCTGACCCGGCCCAACTTCCTCGACGCCGGCTCCTCGACGACGGCCACCGCCGCGGGGCTCGGCCTGCGGCTCGGCGGGACGTATTACGTCGCGGTGCGGGCGATCGGCCCCTCCGGCAGTTCGGCCGAGATGTTGTCGGACGGGATCCAGGTGGTGGACGAGACCCCGCCGGCGATCACCTTGCGGGCCGGACCGACGCCGTTCACGCCGGACGGGGACGGCGTCGAGGACACGGTCAGCCTCGTGGCCGACCTGGCCGACCGGACCGGTCTCGTCGAGTGGGCGGTGACGATCTTCCAGCCGGGCGGGATGGCCGTGGCGCGCACGTTCCCGCCGCGGGCGCTGACCGGCGCGGCCGCGTCGGACTTCGTCGTCTGGGACGGGCGGGACGACGGCGGCACCCTGCTGTACGAGGCGGACTACCCGGCGATCGCCACGGTGACCGACGGGGCGGGTCACACGGCGACGGCGACCGTGGACCTGCAGCTCCGCCTGCCCGGCGGCGCGGATGCGGACGCGGATGCCGACGGGGACGGGGACGCGGAGGCGGTCGAGGACGGCGGTGCGGACGCGGACGAGGACGGGCCGGCGGACGGCGGTGCGGACGCGGACGAGGACGGGCCGGCGGACGGCGGCGCGGACGGGGATGCCGACGCCGGCGCGGACGGCGGCGGC
>JAAZOP010000103.1 GCA_012797735.1 Myxococcales bacterium | reverse complement strand
GTCCGTTCCGGTGGCCGACGCGACGGCGACGGCGCCCCCGGCGGATCGGGTTCCCACGCTGCTGATCGCGCAGTCGAGGTTCGTCGACGAGATTCAGCCGGACGGCACCACCAGGCCGAAGCCGGGCCCGGCGGCGTTGATCCTGCTGCGGCAGGCGGGGGCCGAGTGGGAGCCGGAGGAGATCTCCGACCCGGACTCCAACGTGTTCCACAAGGCGCTGCCGTTCGACCCCGACGGGAAGGGCGAGGCGCTGCTGACGATCGGCGCCGTCGGCGCGTACCTCAAGGCGTGGCGCCGGCGGGACGGCGTCTGGAGCGCCACGACACTGTGGCATCCGACCTTCGGCGGGTCGATCGACCGGCTGCGCGACCTCGAGATCGGCGACGTGAACGGCGACGGACAACCCGAGCTGGTGGTCGCGACGCACGACCAGGGCGTGGTCGGCGTCCTCCACCGGCGCGGCGAGACCTGGGAGGCGGTCGAGCTGGACCGCCGCCCCGACACGTTCGTCCACGAGGTCGAGATCGGCGACATCGACGGCGACGGGAAGATCGAGTTCTTCACCACCCCGAGCCTGCCGAACCGCACCGGCGTGGCGAAGCAGGGGGGCGGGATCGACCAGTACCGCTGGGACGGCGCGACGTACGTCCGCACGCCCGTCGTCTGGTCCGAGGAGGCGCACGCCAAGGAAATCCTCGTCGCCGACCTCGACGGCGACGGCCGGGCGGCCCTGTTCGCCGTGCTGGAGGCCAGGACCGAGGCGGCGCGGGACTGCCGCAAGGAGCCGGACTTCGTCCCGCTGCGCATCCCGCGCTACGAGCCGGAGGGCGGGACGTTCGTCGAGCGGGACGCGACGACGGTGCCGGACTGCATGGCGCGCTTCCTGACCTGGGGCGACGTCGACGGCGACGGCGCGGCGGAGATGGTGCTGGCGACCAAGAACGCGGGGCTGTGGCTGCTGCGGCGGCCCGAGCGGGGGAGCGGCACGGCCGAGCCGATCGACGCCGACAGCGGCGGGTTCGAGCACGCGACGCTGGTGGCCGACCTCGACGGCGACGGCGTCGCGGAGATCTACGTCGCGGCCGACGCGCAGCACGAACTGCGGCGCTACCGCTGGAACGCCGCGACCCGCTCCTTCGACCGCGAGACGATCCTCGAGCTGGGCGGAGACCAGATCACCTGGAACGTCACCTGGGCCCGCCTGCCCTGAGCGCCGCCGCCGGGCCGGCGCCCGAAGCCGCGCCGCTTCACCGTTCGCCCGCCGCCGGTCGTTCCGATCCGGCGGCGACCGGTTGTCGTCCGTCCGGTCCGTGGTACTCTTGCCGCCGGAGGTCCGGAGGTCATGCCAGGAACGCGAAGCATCGCCGGGTTGGTCGCCGTCGTCCTCGCGGCGGTTCCCGCCGTCGCGCGCGCGCAGGTGCTGGAGGTCGACGCGACGACGCAGTCGCTGGGCGGGGAACACGTCTACGACGAGGTGCGGGTGATCCACGGGGGACAGATCCTGGTGCCGGGGTTCGACGGGGTCGACCGGGTCAACACCGGCAACCTGGTGCTGCGCGCCCGGCGGATCTTCATCGACGCGACCTCGTCGATCGTCGCCACCGGGTCCGGCTACCGGACGGCGCAGTGCGGCGACGGCGGGGGGCCGACGGCGACGGCGGGGGGCCGCGGCGGCTGCGCGCTGCGCGACTCGGGCGGCGGCGGCGCGCACTTCGGCGCCGGGGGGCGCGGCACGAAGGACTGCTTCGTCTACGGCTCGGCGACGACCTGCCAGTTCCCGCAGGAATGGGAGGAGGACTGCGGCAACTCGCTGAACGCGGCCGGCACGGCCTGCTCGGTCGTCACCGACTGCCGGAACCTCGACGGGCTGCCGACGGTGGCCGGGCAGCCGTACTGGCACACGATCTACGACGTCGAGTTCGGCGCGGCGGGCGGCGACAAGGGGTGCCGCGACGGCGACGGTTTCGGAACGCAGCCCAACGTGGCGGGGCCGGGGGGCGGGCGGATCGTGCTGGCGGGGCTGTCCGAGGCCGGGGACGGCGTGGTGGAGGTGCAGGGGCAGATCCGGGCGGACGGTCGCGGCGGCTGCGGCACCGGCAACGACTCGGCGGGCGGCGGCGCCGGCGGCACGGTCGTGCTGGTCGGCGATCGCGTCGTCGTCGGCGACAACGCCCTGGTTTCCGCCGCGGGCGGCCTGGGTGGCGACACGCGCGGGCTGGCGGGCGGCCGGACCGACTGCCCGGCGCCCGCGCAGCAGGGCGGCACCTGCGACGACTGCGGCGGCGGCGGCGGCGGCGGCCTGATCGCCGTCCGCTCGCGGAGCGCCACGCTCTCCCCGACCGCGCGCTTCGACGTCCGCGGCGGCCTCGGCGGCGTCTGCCCGATCTGCAACGGCGAGGCGGGCGGCGGCGCCGGCGAACTGCAGCTCGACGGCGCCTACGTCGGCGAGCTGTGCGACGGCTACGACAACGACTTCGACGGATGGACCGACGAGGATCTGGGGGACCTCTCGTGCGGACTCCCGTCCTGCGACGCCGGCGTGCCCGCGTCCTGCCCGCCGGAACCCGGCTGCGCCGGCCCGGTCCTCGACACCCGCCCGCGCTTCCTGGTGATCGTGGACTCCTCGGGATCGATGCTCACCGACCTCAACGGCCTGCCGACCTTCGGCGACGGCTCCGCCGGCCACCGCGGGATCGATGCGAACCGGGACGGCGTCGAGGGGAACGACGCGCGGCTGTTCCTGGCCAAGCAGGCGCTGACGCGCTTCGTCTCGGCGTACCCGGACATCGATTTCGCGCTGGCCCGGTATCACCAGGACGAGGGGCTCGACCGGAGCTGCCAGCTCGCGCACTGGTTCGAGTGCCAGGCGATGTGCTGTTCGTACGACGACCCGCGGGACAACACGCCGCCGGCCGCCGTCCCCGCCTGCACGCTCGACGGAGGCGCCTCCGGACCGGTCGCCGTCGGCATGCTCTCGCCGTCGGGGGACCAGTGCATCCACTACGCCGGTTCGTGCGGCGCGCCCCGCCGTGGGGCGGACGTGCTGGTCGGCTTCGGCCGGCCGCTGCGGCAGATCCTGCGCTGGTTCGACCACGCCGAGACGGCCTTCGACCCCGACGAGACGCCCGGCGACTACTGCGGCTACGCGCGCGGCGGCGACTGCGAACTGCGCGGCACCGGGCCCACGCCGCTGGCCAACGCGCTGCTCGCCGCCTACGACTACCTCGCGCCCGTCGTGGCCTGCGACGCCGGCCTGGCCTGCCGGACCTACGGCGTGATCCTGCTCACCGACGGCGCCGAGAGCTGCAACGGCGACCCGGTCGCCGCGGCCCGCGCCCTGTGGGAGGACCTCGGCATCCAGACCTTCGTGATCGGCTTCTCCGTCCTGCCCGCGGAGGAGGCCTCGCTGCACGCGATCGCCCGCGCCGGCTCCGGCGGCGCGGTCGGGGCCTACTTCGCCGCCAACGAGTCCGACCTGGTCAACGCGCTGGCCGCCGTCGTCAGCGGCTCGATCCGCACCGAGTCCTGCAACGGCCTGGACGACGACTGCGACGGCCTGACCGACGAGGATTTCCCCGACCTCGGCGACCCGTGCGCCGACGACGGCCTGGGCCGCTGCCGCGGCACCGGCGCCCGGGTCTGCAACGCCGCGGGCGACGGCACCGAGTGTTCGATCACCACTCCGGGCGAGGCGCCCGAAGAGGAGATCTGCAACGGCCTGGACGACGACTGCGACGGCCTGGTGGACGAGGGGCTGTCCTGCATCCCGCCCTGCGTCCCGACCGGCGACGACCTGTGCGACGGCCTGGACAACGACTGCGACGGCGCCACCGACGAGGACGACCCGGCCCTCGGCACCGCCTGCGGGTCCTCCGACGTCCCGCCCTGCCGCCTGGGCGAGAACCTCTGCATCGGCGGCCGGATCGTGTGCGTCGGCGCCGTCGAACCGCGGGACGAGACCTGCAACGGCCTCGACGAGGACTGCGACGGGATGGCGGACGACGAGGCGCCGTGCCCGGTCGGCTCGCTGTGCATCGAAGGCGGCTGCCGGCGCGAGTGCGACATCGGCTCGGAGTGGGAGTGCCCGCCGGGATACGAGTGCATCGAGGTGCCGGCCGGCTGGTACTGCGTGCCCGGACCGTGCGCCGATTGCGCGCCGGGCGAGGTCTGCATCGATAACGAGTGCGTCGACCCGTGCGCCGGCGTGACCTGCGCCGAGAACGAGCGGTGCGTCTTCGGGACGTGCCGCGACTGCTCGTACTTCGGCTGCCCGGAGGGCCAGATCTGCCTGGCGGGGTGGTGCGTGGACGATCCGTGCGAGGGGGTCGCCTGTCCCGACGGACAGGTCTGCGTTCCACAGCCGTCGGGCGGCCACGCGTGCGTCGACACCGGCCCGGGCGACGCCGGCCCTGACGGGGACGAAACCGACGGCGGCGCGGAGGTCGAGTGGGTGTTGGGCACGGGCGGCGGCGGCTGCACCTGCCGCGCGGCGGCGGGCCCGCGCGGTCCGCGCGGTCCGTTCGTCGCGCTCCTGCTCGCGGTCGCCGGCCTCGGGGTCGCGCGACGACGGGGCCGTCGTGCCGGCGGAGGTCGGCCATGACCCGCCGCCGCCTCCTCCTCGCGCTCGCGGCCGTCCTCGCGCCGGCCGCCGCCTGCGCCACCGACCCGTATCCGATCGGCGGCGGCCCCGACGCGACGGCCGACGCCGACGGCGCCCTCCCGGAAACCGACGTGCCGCGCGAGGACGGCGAGGACTCGGTCGTCTGCTGGCCCGTCGGCCCCGACGACACGTGCAACGGCGAGGACGAGGACTGCGACACGATCGTCGACAACCTGTTCGACCTGCGGCGCGACCCGAACAACTGCGGCGCCTGCGGTCACGCGTGCGTGGGACCCGGGGCCGAGTTCGACTGCGTCGATGGCGCGTGCGTGTTCCAGGAGTGCCGGCTCGGTTACGCCGATCTGGACGGGGATACGCTGTCGTGCGAGTACGCCTGTCCGCTGTTCCCGCCGCAGGCCGAGGAATGCAACGGCGTGGACGACGACTGCGACGGGGCGACCGACGAGCCGGCGGAACTGGTGCCGCCCCCGCCCGACGCGTGCCGGACGCTGCCGGGCACGCCGTGCGAGGGGGTGGGAATGGTCTGCGCGACCCGCGGCGACCCGCCGCAGACCGGCTGGTTCTGCGGCTACGGGCCGGAGGTCGAGTTCGACCCGTCGGTCCCCAACGGGATCTTCCTCGAGGAGACACGCTGCGACGGGTTCGACGGCGACTGCGACGGCGTGGCCGACGACCCGTTCCCCGACCTGGGGCTCGAGTGCGACAACGGCCGCCTCGGCGCCTGCCGCGACGTCGGCGTCCGCGTCTGCGACCCCGCGGACCCGGGGCGCACGATCTGCGATCTCTCCTTCCCGCCCGACGCCCTGCATCCCGACCCGACGCCGGAGGTCTGCAACGGGGTCGACGACGACTGCAACGGCGTGACCGACGACGCCGACGGCCCGGGACGCGTGATCGACGAGATGGTGGAACTGGACGTCGGCGGGCGGAGCGTGTGGATCGACCGGTACGAGGCGTCGCGCCCGGACGCGACGGCCGCCTCCGCGGGCCGTTCCAGCGCCCGGCGCTGCTCGGTCCCGGGCGTCCTGCCGTGGACCTCGGTCGGCTTCGGCGACGCGGCGGCCGCCTGCGCGGCCGCGGGCAAGCGGCTGTGCTCGGCCGAGGAGTGGCTGGCCGCCTGCGCCGGCGCGGCCGGCCTCGCCTATCCCTACGGCGCCACGTACGAACCCGACCGCTGCAACGGCCTCGACTTCGACGGCGTCCCCGGCGGCGCGGACGACGACCTGCTGCTGCCCACCGGCTCCGCGGCACTGGCGTCCTGCGTCTCGGCCGGCGGGGTGTACGACCTGTCGGGGAACGCGCGCGAGTGGACGAACGACGTGCGCGGCGACACCGGCGCCCCCTCGTACACGCCGATCGTCGTGGTCCGCGGCGGGTCGTACGACACGCCGGCCGCCGGCCTGGGCTGCGCCTTCGACCTGGCCCGCGCCGCCGCCTCGACCCGGCTCCCCGCCCTCGGCTTCCGCTGCTGCTCCGACGCGCCGCCGTAGCTCCGCGTCTCAGGATCCCGGTTCCTCCGGGACGAACAACGACGAGACCTGCTGCACCGCGCGATAGAAGTCCGCCGAACGGCGGAACCGGTACTGCTCCTCGGAGAAGGGCAGGCCGGTCGTCCGCGCCACCCGCCGGAGGTCGTCGACCGGGCGCACCGCGCCGCCCTCCGCCACCACCGGGCGGAACGCCTTGAAACCGGCGGTGCGCAGGCCGGGCAGGTACGGGAAGTTCCGCGGCGAGAAGCGCTTGAACGTCACCGTGCCGTCCGGATGACCGTCGACCGCGACGAGCGACAGGCCGCCGGCGGCGTCCTCGTGCCAGTCGCTCACCACCAGCAGGTGGCCGTAGGGCCAGACGTAGACCGTGCCCGGCCGCAGCGCCGCGCGCGACAGCTCGATCGGGTAGAAGTCCGACGCCTCGTCCTCCGGCAGCGTGCGCGGGGTCGCCGAGTGCACGCCGGGAACGACCCAGGCCTCCAGGAACCGGTTGAACCGCTCCACCGGGTCGGCGACCGAGGCGAAGCGGTCGGTCAGATTCGTCCGCTCCTCGTAGCACTCGGCCCCCACCAGCGCGTTGCCGCGGTTGCAGCGCTGGAACCGGAACGGCAGGCCGAACTTCCAGGCGAAGTAGGCCCGCAGGGTGTAGGGCAGGTCGCCGCAGTCCGCGCGCGCCCGGATCGCCGCCGGCCCGCCGCGCGCGCTCGCCGTGCCGTCCTCGTCCCAGCCCAGCGCGTCGTGGAGCACGTTCCGCGCGGGGTCCCGGAACACCGCGTGCAGCCGGTGCCACCCGCCGTGGAACCCCTCCGGGACCGCGAACAGCCGCGCCACCCACACCGAGTACAGGTCCTCGAAGGGCGCGGACCAGGCCCGCGCCACCGGCCAGACGACATCCCCGGCCGCCGCTCGCGAGCGCTCGGCCGCCGCCTCCGCGACCGACCAGGACACGCATCCCAGCGGCTCGCCGCCGGCCGTCGCCGCTCGCGCCACGTGCCGGCCCGCCGGGAGCCCCTCGAGCCGGAACTCCCATCCGTACGGCCCGGGGCCCCACGCCTCCGCCGCCGCGATCCGCCGCCCGCCCTCCTCCAGCACGAACGGTTCGAGCGGTTCCCGGGAGACGCCGATCAGGCGCACCGGCTCGCCGGCCCGCGGAACGAACGGAACGACGAACAGCGCCACCCGCTCGACCGCCCCGCCGCACGCTTCTTCCGCACGGCTCGCCCGCGCCGCCGGCGGCGGGAGGGATGCGGCGGGCGCCTTCGGAATCGCGACAGCCCCGCCCGGCGCGACCGAATCCGTTCCGGGTGCGCCCGCGTCGCGGGTCATCGTGCCGGCGACGAACAGAACCGCCACCAGGGAGCCGAGGCCGGCCGCCGTGCGCAGGACAAACTTCACGGCAGGTAGAATAACGGGACTCCGAACGGTACGTCACGGGAAATCCGCCGCCGGGCGCGGCGGGTCGATCCCTGAACATCCGTCGGGCATTTCGCGGTGGCCCGGGGACGAGGCGTCCCGCAAGCCACCGGCCACGCCGAAGGCATCCTCGAGAAGCCCGCGTCGGGTGTTTCGCGGAGGTCCGGTGGCCAGGCGCCGGGGGCGGAAGGTCCGGGGACAGGCGAACGGACCACGGAGAGCGGGGTCAGAAACCGGCCGGGCGGCGGCGCTCCTGGTGCCAGACGCGGTAGGCTTCCATCCGCTTGCGTTGTTCGAGAGGCGCGCGGTGGGTGCAGGTCGAACCTTCCGGATTGGCGAGGTTCGCGCCCCAGCGCAGCTCGGGGCAGTCGTTCGGGTTGTACGCCTGCTCGAACTGCGGGAGGCGGTCCACGATCTGGCCCAGGGTGAGGGTCCAGGGCGAGCGGTCGGAGCGGAGGTAGGTGATGGTGAGCCGGTCCTTCTCCGTCTGCCAGGCCCGTTCGAGGTCGGCGAGAACGGCGGCGAGGGACTTGCCGGCGGGGATGCGGAACAGGTCGGGATTCTCCCGGACGTAGCGCGGGAACGCGAGGAACTCGTCGAAGGCGAGCAGGAGCCGCAGGTCGCGGGCGGGGGTCGAGTAGTCCTCCCAGGGTCCGGTGGTCTCGAAGATCGCTCCCCCCTCCGGCATCTCGATCGTCTTCCAGGCCATCGCGTACTGGTAGTCAACGCCGACCTGCACCGCCGCGACGCGTTCCTCGAGCAGCTCGATCAGCGCCTCCATCCGCGACTTGTAGGCCTCGACGGGGTCGAGCGGCACGGGGTTGAGCAGCTTGTCGATCGCCTTGTAGAACTGGGCGGCTTCGGTGAAGGCGTACTGGTCGAGCGAGCGGTTGCCGTAGTCCGGGCTGGCGTCGAGCTCGGCGTTGGTCATCAGGCGCACCCGGCCGCGCTCGTAGACTGCCGGCCGGAAGGTCTTGAAGCCGCCCGTCTTCAGCGCGGGCGAGAAGTAGAAGTTCGCCGCCGAGAAGCGCTTGTGCGAGACGGTGAGATCGGGATGTGCATCGACCGCCAGCAGCATTCCCATCCGCTCCGCGGTGCCGGTGATCCAGCGCGTCGTGACCAGGACGTGTCCGTTGGGGTCGACGAACACCGTGCCTGGGCGCAGCGCCTTGGCGTCCAGGGCGACCGGATAGAGGTCGCTCTGCGGATCGTCCGGGACGGTGCGCACGGTGCCGGAATGCGCCGTGCGGGCCACCGTCAGGCCGACGAACTTGTTGAACCGCTCCACCACCGAGTTCACGCCGTCCCACTCGGTCGTCAGGTTCGTCACCGGCTCGGCCTCGCACTGCGGCCCGTTCTTCCAGTCGCCGCGCAGGCAGCGCCGCATCGCGAACGGCAGGCCGAGCTTCCAGGAGAAGTACGCGCGCAGGAAGTACGGCGTGTCGGCGCAGTCCGGCGTCAGCACGACCTTGACCCGCGCCCTGGGATTGTCCTCGTTCAGGCCGAGATGGTCGTACAGGAAGTTGCGCTTGGGGTCCCGCATCACCTGGTGCAACGGCCGCCAGCCGGCCTTCGCCCCGGGGTCCACCAGGAACAGTCGCTCGACCCACGCCGAGTACAGGTCCTCCATCGCGCGCGACCACGCCCGCTCCACCGGCCACGCCCCCGAGAAACCCTGGCTCGGCGGGTCCTTCCTCCCCGGCGCCGCCACCTTCACCGAGGCGCAGGCGAACGGATGCGCGGGATCGTCCGAGGTCAACACGAACTCGTGCGTCCCCGCCGGCACCTCGTCCACCGTCACGCTCCAGGCGTGCGGCGGGTCGCCCCACTTCGTCAGGCCGTCCCGCGGCACCAGCCCGCCGGCCGTCACCTGCGCGATGCCTCCCGCCGGCAGCGGATCCTCGGCCACGACCACCACCCGCAGCGACTGGCCCGGCCGCGGCGTCTTCGGACTGAAGAAGAACCGCGCCCGCCCCTCCTCCGTGGACGGACAGACGACCTCCCGCGGCCCCTCCTCCGCCGCCGGCAGCTCGATCGTCTTCGCCGGCTCGAACTCCTCCACCGCCACGGGCGGCTCGACCTCCGCCTCCGGCGCCGCCGTCTCCGCCGCAACCGGCGGTGCCTCCGGCAGTCGTACCGGTGCCGCGTCGGGCCCCGGCACCTTCTCGGCCGCGATCGCTCCCGCCTTCTCGCTCCCGGTCACGCTGCACTGGGACAGGAACACGATGCCCGGAACGATCGCCGCGCCGAGCACCGACAACAGCGCAACGCGCCGTCCCCTTGCCCGCTGCTCCGACCCGTTCCGACTCATCTCGTCACGACCTCTCTTCCGTTGGACGCCCCCCTCTCCCTCCGCTTTCCCTTGTCCCTCTGCTCCGTTCGTCGTCCAGCGGCACCTCCAATACGCCACACAGTTCAAGTATAGCACCTGGCATGCCATCTGTCCTGGCGCACACCCCAGGTTTCCAGATGGCCTATCATTTTGAATTCAAGAAGCAAAATTCCACGACCCGACGACCGAGCCCACATGGTAGCATTTTATCTTACCTTGTGCCCGCCAACAAGTATTCACAACGGGGCGAAAGAAGTGTCGGGATGGCTACGGTGCCTTGCGAAACCCCTGGGCCTGCTCGTCGAGCCGTCCGACCTCCTCGCACCGGTGTGCCATCGATCGGCCTGCCGCCAGCGGACCGTCCACCGCCGCCCGTCGGCCGACACGATCCCCGTGGCCCAAGGTACCGATTGTGCTAGGGTTCAGGAACGACCGACGGGGGAACGGCCGGGAGCAGGACCCGCAGCACGGCGGCGCAGCGCGACCGTCCGTCCAGAGGAGGAGAAATCGGCGATGCGAAGGAAGACTCGTTGCAGTACGGCGGTCGCGGCGGTGTGGCTCGCGGTCTGGGCCGGCGCCGCGCCGGCGCGGGCGCAGGTCACGGCCGAGCAGGTGGCCGACGACCTGGTCGCGGATGACCAGCCGGCCGAGCAGATCAGCGAGGACGGGTTGAAGTGGAAGGTCGGGCCGTCGTTCAGCCTGAGCTTCAACGACAACCGCAACGTCGTCGGTCAGCCCGACGGTTGGGCGCTCAACTTCGACGTCGCCCTGCCGCTGTCGATCGGCTACCGCACCGGCCCCCACGAGCTGCGCGCGTCGCTCGACACCCAGCTCGCCTACAGCCGGACCCCGGCCTTCGAGGACTTCATCAAGTCCAAGGACGTGTTCGCCTTCGACGCCGACTACCTGTTCCACGCCCTCGAATGGCTCGGCCCCTACGTCCGCTTCGCGCTCGACACGACGATGCTGCACGGCTACGACGAGCGGTCGGGGGAGACGAGCTGGGTCATCACGCGCGCCGACGGCACCACCGACGCGGCCCTCGGCCGGCGCCTCCTGCTGACCGACCCGTTCCAGCCGCTGACGATCACCGAGATGGCCGGCGCCTTCTCCCGGCCGTACAAGTCCGACGGCTTCACGATCGAGGTGCGGGCCGGCTTCGGCGGCCTGCACACCTTCGCCGACGACCAGCTCGCCCTGGCCGACGACGACGCGACGCCCGAGGTCGAGGTCAAGACCCTGCACAGCTTCGACCAGGCGGCCGTCGAGGTCGGCCTGGCGATGTTCGGCTCCTTCGTCGAGAACAAGATCCTCTGGCGGGTGGCCGGCGATGTCGCGATCCCGGTCGTCAACCGCCCCGAGACGACCGGCCACAACATCGCCTACTACACGAACGTCGATCTCTCGGCGACGCTGTCGTTCAAGCTGCTCGAGTGGCTGTCGCTCGACTACGCGTTCAAGGTGATTCGCCGGCCGCAGTTGATCGACGAGTTCCAGATCCAGAACAACCTGCTGCTCACGCTGTCCTACACCTGGTCCGACGAGAACACGGGGACGGCGGCGGCGGCGGAGTAGGCCGCCCCGCGCCGTTCACCAGGCGTCGGGCGTTGCGGGGGACGCCGCGCGGCCGGCGCGCAGCGCCGTCAACCGTTCCAGCACCAGCTCCAGCTCGGGCGGCAACGGTCGCTCCAGCCGCACCGTCGCGCCGCCCTCGTCCGGGAACGCCAGCACCGCCAGATGCAGGAACGGCCGGGCCAGCGCGCAGGTTTCCGCCAAGAACCGGTTGGCGCGCGGGTCGCCGTACCGTTCGTCGCCGAGCACCGGGTGGCCCAGCCGCGCCAGGTGGCGGCGGACCTGGTGCCGGCGCCCCGTCGCCGGGAACACGCGCACCAGCCCGTACCCCCCGACCACCTGCTCGAGCCGGTACCGCGTCTCCTCGCCCGCGCCGTCCGGTTCCGCGGGCAGGCGCAGGCGGCCGCTCCGGCGCGGGATCCCCTTGACCAGCGCGAGGTACTCCTTCGTCGTGGCGCCGGTCGCGAAGGCGCGCCCGAGCCGCCCGAGCGCCGCTCCGGACGCCAGCAGCACGGGACCCGAGGTGCCGACGTCGAGCCGGTGGACCGGTTGGAGGTCGTCCGACGCCTCGACCGTGCGCGTCGCGGCGAGCAGCGACGGCTCGCCGGGCGCCTGCGGGTGCGTCGGCAGGACGGCCGGCTTGACCGCCGCGACGGCCTCGGAGCCGCGCCAGACGATCTCCGGCGCCCACGCGGCCCGGGACCGCTCGACCAGCGCGACCGCCTCGACCTCGTCCGTCTGCGCGAACAGATCGACCGGCACGACCTCGCGCGCCACCAGGCCCAGCGACATCAGCGCGTCGAGGTCGCGGGCCAGCGTCTCGGGGTCGCACGAGACGTAGGCGACCCGGGCCGGTCGCGCGGCGCCCAGGGCCCGCACGACGGCGGCGGCGAGTCCGCGGCGGGGCGGGTCGAGCACCACGCGGTCGGGCGGCGCGCCGCGCTCTCGCGCGAGGTATCGTTCGACCGCATCGCGAACCACCGCGACCTCCGCCCCGGAGAGCGCGGCGGACGCGGCGGCGTCCTCGGCTGCGACCGGCACCTGTTCCACGGCGGTGACGCGCGGGGCGAGGTCGGCCAGCGACACGGCGAACGCGCCGACCCCGGCGTACAGGTCGCACAGGTGCCGCGGCCGGCCGGCGGCGGGGTCCCCGAGCCAGTCGCGGACGAGCCGGTGCAGCCGCTCCGCGGTGGCGGGGTCGGCCTGGAAGAACGCGCCGGGCGACAGGCGGAACCGCGCGCCGGCGAGGGTCTCGACCAGGT
>JAAZOP010000102.1 GCA_012797735.1 Myxococcales bacterium | reverse complement strand
TCTCCCGTACCGGTCGAGGTGCTCAGCGATCTGACCGGGATCTGGGGTTCCTCGGCCAACAATGTGTTCGCCATCGCCGACGACCGCAGCGGCAAGATCCTGCACCGGTGCGGCGCGAGCTGGTGAGTTTCCCCGTTTTCCCTCGAGGTTGACCCGTCGGACCCGGAAGGGGTAAACTCCCAATAGCATCCGTGTCTGCATCCCGCGGCGAAGGGAAGGTTGCCGCTGCGGGGTGGTGGGGTGGTCGTTTGGCCGGACGGATCCAGGTTCCCGGATACCGCATGCTTCGCGCGTTGGGGCGCGGCGGGATGGGATCCGTCTTCCTGGCGGAGAAGATCTCGACCGGGGAACCGTTCGCGATCAAGTTCCTGCGGCAGGACTGCATGGAGGACCCGTCGTACTTCGCGCGGTTCGAGCGGGAGGTTTCGGCGCTCCGTTCGATTCGTCATCCGAACGTGGTGAACGTCTACGGCTGGTCGATCCCGCAGGACACGGACGGGGACGATCGGCCGTACGTGATCATGGAGTACCTGGAGGGCGAGGGGTTGGACAAGGTGCTGGCGCGTTTGAAGAAGCTCCAGCCGTTGGCCGCCGTTCGCATCATGCTCCAGGTGCTCGACGGGCTGGCCGCGGCGCACGTGATCGGCGTCGTGCACCGGGATCTGGGGCCCTCCAACATCTTCCTCATACCGCGCCAGCGCGGCCGGTTCCACGTGAAGATCCTCGATTTCGGCCTCGCGCGGTCGCTGCAGGTGGCCGAGCACCAGTCGGAGCTGACGCAGCAGGGCACGCTGATGGGCAAGCCCGCCTACGTCGCGCCGGAGGCCCTGACCGGGCAGCCGGTGGACGGGCGTTCCGACATCTTCGGTTGCGGGGTGCTGCTCTTCCGGATGCTCACCGGAGGGTTCCCGTACAAGGAGTCGGACAGCCATCTGTTGTGGGTCGAGCGGTTGCGGGATGCGCGCAGCGCGACCGAGTACGCTCCGCCCAGCGCGATCGACCCCACCGTCCTCCCGGCGCTCGACCGGATCGTCCAGCGGGCGATGCGGGTGAAGGTCGAGGATCGCTACGCGACGGTCGAGCAGATGCAGGAGGAGCTGCTGGAGGTCGAGACCACGCTGGTCGGCGACGCATCGTCCCGCGGCGACTGGAGCAGTTCGCGGCCCGGCATTCCGACCCTGGGGGAGGTTTCCAGCGGCGGCGGGCTGGTCCGCCGGCCGCTCAGCGGCCCCGATGCGACGCCGACCGCGGGTGGCGTCGCGCCGCAGGTGACGACGGCCCCGACCGCGGCCGAGCGGCGCCGCAAGTTGCTGTTGGCCGGCGGCATGGCCGCCACGCTCGTGCTGGTGCTGGTCGTGATCGTGCTGGCGCTGCGCGGCGGCGGGAAAACCACCGCGGCCGACGGCGGGGGCGGCGAGGTGCGGCTGGCGGCCGCGGGACCCGAGGTGTTCGAGGCGGTGGAGGAGGAGCCCGACGCGTTCGAGGCCCAACCGGACGCGGTGGCCGCAAAAACGGCGGCGCCGGACGTGGCGGCGCCGGAGGCCGTCGAGCCGGAGGCCGGGAAGGGCGAGACGGGCGATGCCGCGCCCCCCGGCGTGGTCCTGGTCGTCAAGGGGTTGCCCGCGAACGCGGTCGCGCGTTTCGGCGACGTCGTCCTGACCGGCTCGCCGCCCAGCGGCCTGGTGCCGGCCGGCGTCGAGCTCGAACTGGTGGTCGAGGCCCGCGGGTACGAGACGTACCGCGCGAAGCTGGCGCTGACCGGCGACCGCGAGCTGCCCGTGCGGATGGTGCGGGAACGCCGGACGCCACCGCCGCCGCGCGACGGCGGCCGGATCGTGCCGGGGGTGCCCGAGGACCCGTTCTAGCCCGGCGCCGAGGGCGCCGGCCCGCGGGGGAGAGGAGCCGAACGGTGGTGCGAACGTTGTGCGTGGCGGTGGTCCTGGCGACGACGTGGGGCGCCTGGCCGGCTCCGGCCGCGGCGCAGGAGGGCCAGGGCGGCGAGGTGAGCGACGAGGCGCGGGCCGAGGCCCGCAACCTCTACCGCCGCGGCCGCCGCCTGCTCGAACGCAACAAACCGGACGAGGCGTTGGAGGAGTTCGCGCGCGCCTATGCACTCTACCCGCACTGGGCCACCTCCAACAGCATGGGGGTCTGCCATGACCGGCTCGGGCGTCCCGCCGAGGCCCTGCGTCTCTACGAGCAGGCGTTGCAGGAGGGCGGCGACGAGATCCCCCAGCGGCAACGCGAGGAGATCACCACCCGCGTCTCCGCCCTCCGGATCCAGCTCGGCATCCGCGACACCCCCACCGGCACGATCCGGGTCACGACGACGCCCCCCGGCGCCCGCATCTGGCTCGACGGCACCGAGGTCGGCGATTCGCCGAAGGACGTCGAGGCCGACCCCGGGCCGCACCAGATCGAGGTGGAGCTGGAGGGCTACGACCGCGAGGGCGTGATGATCACCGTGGTGCGGGGCCAGACGGTCATGGCCGCCCTGACGCTCGACGAGATCGTCGTCGTGCGGAACGGCCGCCTCGTCTGCTCCTCGGAGCCGGCCGGCGCCCGCGTGCTCGTCGATGGCAGCGAGATCGGTCGCACGCCGGTGACGCTGCCCGTCCTGCCGGCGGGCGAGCATCTGGTCCGTTTCGACCTGCCCGACGGCCGGTCGCTGGAGGAGCGGGTCCAGGTGCCGGCCGACGGCACGGCGCGCGTCTCGGTGTTGTTCGGCGGCGGCGTGCACCAGGGGTGGTTCTGGGGCGTCGCCAGCGCCGCCCTGGCGCTCGGCGTCGGCGCCGCGGGGACCGGGACCTACGGCACGCTGCTGTGGGACGAGTTCAACGACCCGGGAACCTCCCGCGCGCGCCAGGAGGAAATCCAGCCCACCGGCCGCTCGCTGATGCTCACCACCGACGTGCTCGCCAGCGCCGCGGGCGCCGCGGCCGTCGCGGCGCTGATCCTGGCGTTCTTCATCGACTTCGAGGGCTCGACCGAACCGGTCGCGACGGTGTCCTTCGGCGACGCCGCCGCCGCCCCCGCCGCCGAATTCCCGCTCGACATCCCGGCCGAGGACGCGCCCGCCGAGCCGGGAGCCGGGGAAGAGCCTGCGGCCGAGGCACCCGCCGAGACCGCCGCGCGGTAGCATCGCAGATCGACTCGACACGGCCGGATGCAAGTGATCCATCTGCTGGGCTGACGGCGGCCGAATCTGCTGTAGCATCACAGATCGCCTCGACACGGGGCCGGATGCGAGCGTGCCGGGTGCCGGCCCGGTGAGCCGCCGGTGGAGCGTCGAGGGGGTCGGCCGCCGTGCGGCCGGCGGGGCGTGGGGTCGCGGGATGTCCGGCGGTGCTACCCCCGGGCTCCCGCCTGCCGGTTTCGCCACTCGGTCATGGCGGTGATCAGGCCCGGCACCACGTCGGGCTCGAGACCCAGGTTGTGGGCCACGCCGTCGAGCAGTCGGCGTTCGCGGCGGTCGACCTTGCCATCGACCAGGGCCGCCGCGACGAGGCCCATCAGGAAGCGCTGCGGGTTTTCGGGGGGGCCGAGCGCCTGGAGCGCGGCGGTGCCCGACCGCAGGATCGGCTCGATCGTCGAGAACGGCACATCCCAGCGCTTGGAGCACTTCTTGAGCAGTCGGCGCTCCTCGGGGGTGACGACGCCGTCGGCGGCCGCGATGACGGCCATACGCGACAGCAGGGCGGCGCGTTCCTGCGGGTTGGACATGTCGGGCAGCGCCCAGGGCGGCACGGCGTCCGGCACCCCCTCGTCGCCCTCGTCGTCGGGTCCGGCCGGCGCGGATGCCGGCGGTGCGGCGGGCGTTTGGGGTTGGGGCGTCGCCGGTTCCGCGCCGGATGGCGGCGCGACCTGCGGGGGTGCAGGGACCGGGCCGGCGGCCGCCGGCGGTGCGGCCG
>JAAZOP010000101.1 GCA_012797735.1 Myxococcales bacterium | reverse complement strand
GTTCTGCCAGAGCCCGACGGTCCTCCGGGGCTGCCACTCGCTGGAGTGCTGGGAAGTCGTGGGCCACCACTGCTGCATCGGCGGGCAGTGCGGCGGGCCGTCGACGACCGACGAGTGTCCGCCGGGCACCGTCTGTTTCGAGTTCGGACGGGGCATGCCGTACGGCCTGCGAGGACGATGCCTGCCGGACCCGGACGCGGGGGACGCCGGGGACGTCGACTACGACGGCTGGACGCGCTTCGAGCCCGGCGCCGACGTCGCCGGGTGCTGGTGAGTCGGACGACCGGTCACCCTTCGCGCAGTTGACATCCGCGGCGCGGAACGCCGAAAGTGCCCGTCGTGGGCGTCCTGCTGCTGCTTCCCGCCCTGCTCGCCTCGACCTTGCCGGCGCAGGGCTCCGCCCCGCCGGGCGAGGACCTGCTCGGCCGCCCGGTGACCGACGTCGTCGTCGAAGGGGTCGACCCGGCGTCGGTCGGAGGCATCGAAGGGCTCGACGGGGAGCCGCTCACCCGCGCGCTGGTCCAGCGACTGATCGATGCCCTGTGGGCGACCGACCGCTACCGCGACGTCCGGGTCTACGCGCAGGCGGTGGCCGAGGGGGTGCAGCTCGTCGTGCACCTCGAGGAGCGGCGTCGGATTCGCACGCTGGAGGCCACCGGCAACGACCACATGGACCTGCGCGAACTGCGGCGGGTCGCCGGGTTCGTGCCTGACGCGGAGGAGCACCCGGACCTGCTCGAGGAGATGCGCGGACGGATCGAGACGGCCTACGCGACGCACGGCTATCCCAACGCCGCCGTGTCGTTCCGGTCCGAGGAGACCGGAGAACCGGGGCGGGTCTCGCTGATCGCGGAGGTCACGGAGGGGGAGCCGATCCGCATCGCCACCGTGCAGTTGTCGGGCGAGCTGCTGTACCCGCCGCCGATGCTGCGCGAGATCCTCGGGATCGCGCCGGGCGACCCGTGGGACCAGCCGGCGCTGGGCCGCGCCGCCGAACGGCTGGCGCAGTTCTACCGCGGGGAGGGCTACCTGCTGGCCGTCGTGAGCGAACCGGTGGCGGTGCCGCGCGACGCCGGCCGGGTGGACGTGACCGTGACGATCGACCCGGGCCTGCCGGTCCGCGTCGTGTTCGGCGGCCAGCTGCACGTTTCCGCCGCGAAGCTGGCCGAGCTGGCGGCGATCGACGAGACGTTCGACTTCTCGCCGACCGCCGTCGGCAACGCCGCCGATCGCATCGCCGCCTACTACCGGACGATCGGCTTCCCCGAGGCCGAGGTTTCGTTCGACGTCGTCGCCGCGCGTCCCACCGAGCCGCCGCCGCGCACGCCGTTCGAGGACCCGGCGGCGTGGAGCGCCGGCCTCGCGACCCTCGATCCGTTCGGGGACTGGCGCGGGCCGGGGCGTCCCGTCGCCGGCGCGGGCACGGTCTGGTTCCTCCGGTTCCGCGTGCACGAAGGGACGCGGCGCGGCGTCGCCCACATCGAGTGGGACGGCGTGACGGCCTTCGACGTGGCCGAATTGGGCGTGCTCGTGGCGGAGAACGTCGCGGCCGCGATCGAGTCACACGGCTCCCTGCTCGACACCCCCCGCCCCGGAGAACTCGCCGCGCTCGGGCTGTCCGGCGAAGATCGCCTCACCGGACCCGGCGCGAGCCGGCCGTTTCTCGCGGACTGGGGCCCGAACCGCGTGTTCCTCGAGCAGGCCTACCGGGCCGCCGCCGTCCGCATCGAAGAACGCTACCGCTCGGAGGGGTTCCTCGACGCGCACGTCACCCTGCTCCCCCCTGCCCACGACGCGACCGGCGCCGTGATCCCGCGGTTCCGCGTCCAGGAAGGCGTGCAGTCGATGCTGGCCGGCATCGGCGTCACCGGCGCCACCGCCATCCCCGAGGAGGAGCTGCTCGACGTCTTCCTCCTCGAGGAGGGCGACCCGGTCAACGAGCTGCTGGTCGAGGAGACGCGCCAGGCGATTCTCGACCTGTACGCCTCGCGCGGCTACCTCTACGCCCAGGTGGAACGCCAGGTCGTGTTCTCCGACGATCGGTCCTCCGTCACGCTGCGGTTCGCCGTCGTCGAGGGGCCGCAAGTTCGCGTGGCGGGCATCGAGGTCACGGGAAACGCCGATACGGCGACGTCCCTGATCCTGGGCACGCTGGCCTTCGAGGAAGGGGACGTCTTCTCGCCCGATCTGGCCGAGGAGAGCGAGCGGCGCCTGTTGCGGCTCGGCATCTTCCAGGGGGTGACGATCGCGCCGGTGGCCCCGGAGGTGGTCGAGGCGGAGAAGACGATCGCGGTGCAGGTCCGCGAACACCGCCCGCAGGCGCTCGAGCTGCGCGCCGGCTTCTCCACGGCGGAGGGCGCCCGCGCCGCGATGTCCTACGGCTACCGCAACCTGTTCGGCTACGCCGTCGGCCTCAACCTGCGTCTCAAGCTCAACTACCGGCTGTTCTTCCTCGAGGACGACGCCGGCCACAGCTTCGAGACCGACTACCACGCCCTGTCGCTGCAGGACCAGCTCGAGCGGCTCCTCGTGGCGTCGGTCGCCGTCCCCTACCTCCCGGGCCTCCGCTCGCTCGTCGGCCTGCAGCTCGACCTGGCCAACGAACGCAAGAACCGGCCGTCCTACGGCGCCGACCTGTCCTCGGTCTTCCTCGGCGTCTCCACCGGCTGGCGCAAGCTCCTGTCGCTCGTGATCCAGGCCGGCATCGAATACAACAACCTCGTGCGCTTCGAGGGCGACTTCGAGTTGTGCTCCTCGACCTCCACGACCGTCAACTGCATCCGGCCGGACGATCTCCGCCGCCTGCGCACGCCCCAGGGCACTTCGACGTTCGCCGTCGTCCGCGCCGCGGCCGGTGTCGATTGGCGCGACGACCCGTTCAACCCGACCCGCGGGTTGTACCTCTCCGCCAACGCCGAGTGGGTCCGCTCCTTCGACCCGGTGTTCGACCCTTCCACCGGCGTCAGCTCGTTCTCCCACCTGATCAAGACCTCGTTCCAGCTCTCCGGCTACGCGCCCCTCGGCGCCGGTCTCGTCCTGGCCCTCGCCGCCCGCTACGGCCAGGTGTTCCAGCTCGAACGCGGCTCGCGCACCTTCCCGGACCGCTACTTCTACCTCGGCGGCTCCGACACGATCCGCGGTTTCCCCCAGGAATCCCTGTCGGTCGCCGACGCCCCCGGCGAGTTCCCGACGGCCGGCGGCGACCTGTTCCTGATCTTCCGCGGCGAACTGCGCATCCCCGTCGGCGACACCCTCGGCTTCGCCGTGTTCTCCGACGTCGGGAACCTCTGGCGCGACCCGGACCACTTCGACTTCACCGTGCTGCGCTACACCGCCGGCCTCGGCCTGCGCATCCAGACCCCCGTGGGCCCCCTCGCCTTCGACTACGGCTTCAACCTGGTTCCCCGCGACGAGTGGGGCGAGGGCTTCGGCGCACTGCACTTCTCGATCGGCGGCTTCTGAACGACCCACCCGGCGGCTCCCCGCCGCGACGTCCCGCGCCCCGGTGCCGACGACGGCTCCTACTACGACAGCGCCAGCTGCTGCGTCGCGGCGGGGGCATGCTGCCAGAACTACGGCTCGTACGACCCGGGGCTTCCCACCGATGCCTCGGTCGGCCACTGCGACGGCGTCTCCGGACCCTGCCCCTCCTGAGCGCCGGCCGGCCTGCCCGCGCGGACCGCTTGGTCCCGTTTCCCGTTGACCGTGCCGCCTCCGCGGTGGCATCACCCCCTTCGAAGGGAGCGCGCCGCCGTGTCCTGGCTCGACCCATCCGGGAACCGCCGCCTCCTCGCCCTCGCCGCCGCCCCGCTCGGCGCCCTCGCCGCCGCCCTCGTCGCCCTGCTCGCGGCGCGCGGCGGCGAATCGCCCGCGGCCTCCGGCGCCGCCCGGCGGGTCGTCGAACTGGCCGACTTCGAGGCCGACAGCGAGGCCTGGCGCCCGAACTACCCCGAGCACGTCGCCGCGTGGCGGCGCACGGCCGACACCGCCGACCGCGAAGACGATCGGACCCACGGACCCTTCACCGGATCCGCCCGCCGGCCGCGGCTGGCCGAGTTCCCCGGGCTCGCACGCCTCTACGCCGGCGGCCCGTTCGCCGACGCGTGGGAGGAGGAGGCCGGGCACGCACTCGCCCTCCAGCGGCTCGTGGACAGCCGCCGCCTCGGCGCCGACAAGCCGGCGGCGTGCGCGGCATGCAAGTCGAGCGACGTTCCGCGACTGCTGCACCGGCTCGGCCCGGAGGCGTTCTACGCCGCCCGCGTGGCCGACCTGCGCACCGCTCGGGATCTGGCCCACCCCGTGGGCTGCGCCGACTGCCACGACGCCGCCACCGGCGACCTCGTCCTGACCCGTCCGTGGCTCCTCGACGCGCTGCGCGCCCGCGGCCTCGATCCCGCCGGCGCCGACCGCCAGCAACTCCGCTCGTGGGTCTGCGCGCAGTGTCACAGCGAGTATCGTCTGCGCGGCGTCGAGAAGACGATCGAGCTGCCGTGGGGCGGCGGCCAGCGCTTCGAGGACCTCGAAGCGGCCTGCGACACCGAGCCGAACGCGGAGTGGCAGCAACCGGAGACGGAAACCCCGCTGGCGAAGCTGGACCATCCCGATTTCGAGGCTTGGTCGGCCGGGATCCACGCCGCCGCCGGGGTCGCCTGCGCCGATTGCCACATGCCCCGCCGGCGCCACGGCGCGGCCCGGATCTCGGAACACGAGATCCGGTCCCCGCTGGCCGACCCGGAGCGGGCCTGCGGCCCGTGCCACGAGCAGCCCGTCGAGGATCTGCGCGCCGCCGTGCTCGAGACCCAGCAGCGCACCACCGCGCTGCTCGCCCGCACCGCCCGCGCCCTCGACGACGCGCTCGACGCGGCCGTGGCGGCCCGACGCCGCGGCGCACCCGACGCCGCCCTCGACGGATTCCGCCGGCTGTTCCGGCGCGCGTTCCTGCGCTGGGACTTCGCCTTCTCGGAGAACAGCCGTGGGTTCCACGCGCCGCAGGAGTCGGTCCGCCTGCTCGCCGAAGCGCTCGACTTCGCCCGTCAGGCCGAGCTGGCGGCGTGGGCCGCCGGTCCCGCCGCCCGGCCGTAGGGCCTCCCGCGGCCGCCGCGCCGCCCGGCGGCGGTCCGGAACCCTCGGCCGGCACGGGCGGAGCCGGTTCGTCTATCGGCCGAGCTGCCGGAGCGCGGCGCGCAGCACCGCGATCGCGAAGGGCGGGTTGTGGGCCCCGGCGCTGCCGTCGCGCGCGATGAGGGCCCAGTCGTGCGCGGCGCGGTACAGCGGCGTCCGCTCCGGTCGCAGCCATTCGGCCTCGCACTCCGGCAACCGCTCGCCCGCCGGTCCGACCGGCACGAGCCGCCGACCGTCGCGTCCCGGCACGGCCCCCGCGCAGCCCGGAAGGGCGTCCAGTTCCGCCCGCACCGCCGCCTCGAGCCGCGCGAGACACGATCCGACCTCGTCGGCCAGCCGCAGGACACGGCCGTCCCCGTCGCAATCCTGGGGCGCGAGGTCGAGCGGCGGCATCGCCTGGAACGTGTGACCGCCCCGCCGGCGTTCGGCATCCGCATGGCAGTCCAGGCACCGGACCATGTGGCAATCGACGCACAGGTCGGGCGTCGGACGCCACGGCCGGCCGGTGGCGCCGAACGCGCCCGTGCCGAACAGCACCTCGGTCTGCGGCGCCTCGGGCAGACGCCGCCCGGTCTCCGCCGTCGCGTCCGCCCGGCCATCGGCCTGGTGACAGCCGAGACAGGCCCGCGCGCGGCCGGCCTCGAACAACACGCCGGACACGGTCGCGGCCGTGCCGGTCGCGCGCAGCAGCCGCGGCTCGGTCGTGTGCGCCACGTGGCAGACGGCGCACGTCACCGGCTCGGCCAACCCCGGCGGCACGTCCGGCACGATCCGCCCCCGCAGGCGCGCCACGGCTCCCTGCGCGGTGTGACACCCGGCGCACGGCGCCGCGGCCAACGCGGGGTCGGCCACCGGCGACGCCATTCGACTCTCCCGCCACTCCGCCACCCGCGTATCCTCGGGCGGCCGGTCGTGGCACTGCGCGCAGACGCCGGCGCGCACCACCATCGGCCGCTTGCCGTGCTCCGGAAGCCGGCCGGGACCGTGGCAGGCGAGGCACCAGACGTTCGCCACCCGCTCGAGATCGCGCGGCAGCGCCGTCGCGCCGCCCGGCCAGGCGTCGTGGACGAACGTCCCCGTTTCCCGCGCCACGTCGTCGAACCCGCCGTTGTCACCGCCGGGGTCCCAGCCGACGGTGTGACAGGCCAGACAGGCGTCGCCGAACGGACCCTTCGTGGACGGCGCCTCGAGCCGCGCGTGGAGCGCCCGCGCGTGCCGGGTCGCCGACCACGCCGCCTGTTCCGCCGGATGGCACTCCGGTCGATCGCAGTCGCGGGGGACCGAATCCCACGGCCCCGCCTCGAAGACGAGCCGCGTTCCCGTCGTCGTCTCGACCAGCGCGTACAGCCCGGGCTGGTCGAGCCGCAGGGACCAGACGCCGGGACGGCCGTCCGCGGTCGGCACCGGTGCCGGCCTGGCCCGCGACCCCGGCGGAAACGACTCGAGCCGCCATTCGCCGCCCGCGGCGTCGGGCCCGGTGTCGACGAACACCTCGGAGTCGGACGGCACGCTGAGCAACCCGGCGCTCGCCGCGGCCGACCACACCACCGCCTCGGCCCGCACCACCCGGCCGCCGCCCTCGGCCGTCACGCGCAACCGGTAGTGCCCCGCCTCGGCGGGGCTCAACGAGAGCACGTCGGGCCGCTGCGTGCGCGCCGCGAGAGGATGCGTGCGCAGCGTGAGGACGGGCGAGCGCCAGCCGTCGGCGCGATCGCCGAGCGGCGGACCTTCGAGCTGGTCCCAGCGAAAGGTCGCCGGTCCGGGAAGCGGGCAGCGCAGTTCGGCGCGCAGCCGCACCGGCGCGTCGAAGCCCGCGCGCCAGACCGATGGCACCGCGAGCTGCCGGCGCAACACGATGGGAGCCCAGCCGGCCTCGTCCGGCACGACCCCCTCCGCGGCGCAGTGGTCGGGCGCCGAGGCGGCCAGGACGACGTTCCGGCCGGCCGGCAGGCAGAACCACCCCTCCGCGTCGGCGACCGACGATGCGGTCCCCGGGGCCTGCACCGTCGCCCCGGGCACGGCCCGTCCGTCCTCGTCGACGACCCGGCCGCAGACCGGCCGGGCCGGCGCGCCGCAACCCGCGACGCACAGGCTCGCCCATGCGACGATCAGGCGCGTCATCGCGGCACGCACTCCCCCACCCGGCAGATCCGGCCGGGCGGACAGTCCCCGTCGAACCAGCAGTCCGGCGTGGGGGCGAACGGCCAGCAGCGCCCCGCCGCCACCAGGCCCCGACAACGGCCGACGGGGCGCGACTCGGACGAGCAGAACCGGCCCTGCTTGGTCGAATCGTCGTAGATGCAGTTCCAGGCCGTCGGGTCCTCCGGCTCGGGGTAGTCGGGATCGAGGTCGGCACAGAGGAACTGGCCGCCGAGAGGGACGCAGCGCCAGCGCGGGTCGATCGCGCGGTCGTAGCGGCCGCGGCAGAGCACCCGGCCGTCCCCCTCGACGCATTCCCACTCGTCGGCGCTCGGGCGGTCCGGCCGCCGTTCCATGCACGACGCCCCGCCGCAGCGCCAGGGCGCATTGCCGGCCCGACGCCAGCGGGCGACGATCCGGCCCTGCGACACGTGTCCCTGCCAGCCGCCGGGGGCGGGCTCCGGGGGCCGCGCAGCCCCGGTCGCGCGGCAGATCGTCGCGGCGCCCGAGCGGCCGCACGACCACCCGGGTCCTCCCACGCCCCAGTCGGGGCGCGCGCAGGCCAGATCCCCGCCGGCGACCCAGCAATCCCAGCCGTCGCCCGGCAGCACGGGAACGGGGCGGATGCAACGGCGTCCCGCTCCATGATTCTCGCATCGCCAGGAGGAGGGGGCGCCGCAACCCGCGACGAGCAGGCTGGCCAGCCACAGAACTGCGGTTTGCGGAAACCGCCGGCGCCGTCGCGCGGCCGCCGGGCCGGGCGGAACGGGCTCGCCGGCCGGACCGGAGGACACGTCAGCGCCGCATCAGCGCCTGGGCCGTGGTGTCGAGGTACTGCCCGCGGGGCCAGTGCCGGTAGTAGTCGACCGACAGGAACGGCCCGCCCGTCGAGTCGTAGTCGCCGTTCGGGCGCCCGTAGACCTTGATCAGCGACTCGCGCTGGACCCGATTCGCCCCTTCGGTGTCGGGACCGGGGCGAAGCCGCACCCGGACCGAGAACGGCCCGGCGTCACGCTCGGAAACGGTGACGCGGCACGACGACTCGGAACGCTCCGAACAGAGGTGCCGCTCGATGTGCGGTCGCTGGGACATCCGCAGCAGGACCGAACCGTCCTCCTGCGGCACCACCTCGCGGACCACCCCGAACCAGCCGATCAGGGCGTCGGCGAAACCGCTCGGGTCGCGCACCACGTCCGTGTACGGCGGCTCGATCGCCTCCGCGGCGTACGCCTCCTCTTCGTCGAGCGGAACGTAGTAGCGGGCGTAGCCGTAGGGGTTGCCGCCGCAGCCGAGGATGGCGAGCAGCAGCAGCGCCGCACCGTAAATGCGTTTCATGCCTGCCTCCCGCGCGTGCGTCCCGCTAGAACCCGGGGTCCTCCGCGATCGACGGCATCGCCGACTCTGCTGCGCCGCCGGCCCCCTCCCCCGGCGGCGGGGGCGGCTCCGGTGCACCGCCGGCCCCCCCCTCCGGCGGCGGTGCCGGCATCGACTCGCCCATGTCCCGGCCGGTCGACGAAAGGATGTGGAACTCCACGCGCCGGTTCTTCTCGCGCCCGCGCGCCGTGCGGTTGTCCTCGATCGGCACGTCGGGCCCGTAGCCCCGGGCCTCGAGCCGCTCACCCGCGATGCCCTGTTCGATCAGATACCGCCGGACGCTCTCCGCGCGCCGTTGCGAGAGGTCCATGTTGTGCTCGTGCGAGCCGCGGTTGTCGGTATGGCCCTGGATCTCCACGCGGATCTGCGGGTTGGCCCGCAGCACCGCCGCCACCACGTTCAGGATGTCGAACGAGCGTTCGCCCTTGATCTGGTCCGAGTCGGTGACGAAGTTGATCTGCTGCTTGATCTCAATCTGCGTCGCCGTCACGACGACCAGTGTCGGACCGCGGTCGGGACATCCGTCGTCGTCCGCGGTGCCGTTGAGCGTTTCCGGCTCGTCGGGGCACTGGTCGCTCAGGTCCGGAACGCCGTCCATGTCGTTGTCCGGGTCCGGGCAACCGTCGTCGTCCTGGAAGCCGTCCATGTCCTCCGGGTCGTCCGGGCAGACGTCGGCTTCGTCGGGCAGCGTGTCCTCGTCGTTGTCCAGGTCCGGGCAACCGTCCTCGTCCCGGAACGCGTCGAAGTCCTCCGCCTGCTCCGGGCACTGGTCGGCCGGCGTCGGGATGCCGTCCTTGTCGTGGTCGAGATCCTCGCAGCCGTCCTCGTCCTCGTAGCCATCGATGTCTTCCGGCACCATCGGGCAGGCATCGTAGACGTCGAGCACGCCGTCGTTGTCGTTGTCCGGGTCGGAGCAGCCGTCCTCGTCCAGGAACTGATCGAAGTCCTCCGGGTCGTCCGGGCAACCGTCGTTCTCGTTGAGGTACGTGTCGCCGTCGCGGTCGGGATTCTCCACCACCGTCTCGCGCGGCGGCTCGTACGCCAGGCCCAGGAACGCCCGGGCCACCGGGGCGCCCATGCCGATGATCCCGCGGCCGCCGCCGGCCGTCAGCACCAGCGGGCCCCAGAAGCGATACTTGACCGCCGCATCGATCTCCACCGGCGACTGGTCGAGCTGCGTCGTGAAACCGTTCCAGCCGAACGCCTCGACCAGCACTTCCAGCTCGGGGATCGGCCACCAGCCGAAGGCACCGCCGTAGACCAGTTGGTGCCCGATCGTGCGCGAATAGAACTCGGCCTCCTCGCGCCAGCGGTAGCCGACCTGCGCCGCGATGTGGAACGGGTCGTGGTAGAAGTCCGCCACCAGCCGCCCCATCGCCGTCACGTTGCCCGACCCGAGGAAGCTCCCGGTGCGGTCCTCCTCGGCCGACGGGATGTCATCGACCAGATGGCCGAGCGGCGCGGTGATCACCGGTTCGAGCGCCAGGCCGAAGCCTTCCTTGTCCCCCTCCATGAACGGGAAGAGGCGGAACTTGAGGTGCAGGCGCAGGTCGCCGGGGGCGATCGTCGCCGGCAGCTCGCCGGCGGATGTCCCGCTGTCGACGTTGAGCTGGTTGCCCGTCTGCCAGAAGGTCACGGGGAAGGCGAGCCCGACAGTGAACAGCTTGAAGAAACTGACGCTGAACAGGAAGTCGGAAACCACCTGGTGCTCGATGATCGAGGCCATCGGGTCGCTCTCGAGCTCGCAGGCCGGCTCGCCCGTTCCTCCCGTCCCGGGTTCGCAGCGGTACAGGACGAACGGCTGGTACTGGTAGTGGGCCAGGAACCCTCCGGTGATCAGGAAGTCCCCCCCGATCTGCGTGCCGTTGACCGACAGGAAGTTGCCGGGACCCGGTACCGGTTCGAACAGCTGCACGGAGAACGTGCTGTCGGCCTTCCAGTCGGTCTGCGCCCCGGCTTCCTTCGGCCAAGCCGCGGCAACGAACAGAACGGCGACCGTCGCGAGCGTTGTGCGCGCCATGACCCCTCTCTTCCGAACGACCGTCACGCCGTCTCGGCGCGGCCCACCCGTCCCCGGCGTGGCCCGCGTCAAGTACCGGAGAGGTATTGTTATCCGGTTGAGGCCGGCGGTTCAAGAGGCTTCCGCCCCCGCCGCCCCCGGTCTTGCGATCGCCCGTCCCGGCCGACCTGACCAGGACCGCGCCGCAGGCGCGCGGGAAGGGCTCCGTGACTCCTCGGCGCCCGGCGGGCAACGCCATGCCGGATTCGCCGCAGCGGACGGCGAAGCGGCTCTCGTCCGAGACCGGCGCCCTACCCCGCCTCGCGCCCGATGGCGATCGACCGCCCCTGCTCGACCAGGTCCACGGCCCGCGAGACCGCTTCCGTATGCGAGCGCTCCGCGGCGCGCGCCGCCTCGGCATCATCGCCCGCCATCCGCGCATGGTCGTCGAGCCAGGCGGCTTCGTCGGAGTGTTCCTGCGCGCGGATCCGATGGTCCTCGGCCCAACGGGCCGGCGCGTCGAACAGCGAGGTGGCCTGCGGAAGCGCCTCGGCGCCGATCGCGACCCAGCGGTGCCAGGGAACCCCCGCCAGCGTCCCCTCTGCGGCGGCCGAGCCGGCCGAAGCGGCGTCCGCCGCTCCTTCGACGGCGGCCGCGCCGGCGCTCGCCGCGCCGATCGCCGCCACACCCTGGGCCACCGCCGTGACGCCGCCGATGACGGCCTGGACGACCGCCGAGCCGAACGCGTCCGACGCCGCCGCACGCTGCGCCCGGATCGCCT
>JAAZOP010000100.1 GCA_012797735.1 Myxococcales bacterium | reverse complement strand
TTTCACGCCTGCATTTCCCGTTGACCCCTGCGCCGCGGCGTGGCATGGTTCAGTGCCCGCGCCCGGAACCGGGGGTGGCATTCGATCCGGGAACGGGTCGAAGGTGTGACATGCGGCTGTTCGCCGGCAAGATCCCCGTCATCGCCAAGGAGATCGCTTCCACCCTCGTTCGCGACGGCGACATCGAGGTGGCCGACAAGGCGACGCAGGAGGAGTTGGAACTCGACCTGCAGGCCGTGCTCAAGGAGTACCTGCGCGTCGAGAAGGAGTTGGTCGATCAGGCCAAGGACTACCTCCAGGAGCACGGGCTGCCGTACTCGGACTTCGGCAAGGCGATGAAGGTGGTGGCCGAAGGTCGCGAGTTCGGTCGCGGCGAGGACGCGATCGGCTACATTACCGCCCAGGCGATCGGCTGCTTCATGTGCTCGGCCCACGTCGAGGAAATCTACGCCGACGACGCCACGCTGAACCGCAAGATGCGCGCCGTGCTGCGCAAGCACATGTCGGAGGGGCAGGACGTCGAGCGCGAGGTGCGGGCGCGGATGCGGAACATCGAGGAAGGCAGCCGCGAGTGGGACGTCGAGTTCCAGCGGCTGCGCGACGAGATCCAGCGCAAGAAGGGGCTCGAGTAGCCCCGCGGTCCGGTTTCTCCCCGCCTCCCGGTCGAACGTGCCGCCGCCGCGGCCGCCGGGCGCGGTGCGCCGGCGCGCCGGCGATGCGGGGGGCCACGGTTGCCGCGCGTCGCGGATGTGCTAGACTCCGCCGGAACGCAAGGAGGAATCCATGACGGGGAACAGGAGTTGGTTCTGGCTCGGGATCGGGCTGGCCGCGGTCCTGGCGGCCGGGTGCGGCGACGACAGCAGCTCGACGGACGCCGGGGACACCGGCGACGTGGAAGAGGTCGACGGCGACACGCCGGCGGACACGCCGGCGGACACGCCGGCGGACACGCCGGCGGACACGCCAGCGGACACGCCGAACACCTGCGGCGACGGGGCGGACGACGACGGCGACGGGTGGACCGACGCCGAAGACCCGGACTGCGCGACCGGCGTCACGGAGCGTGGGTACGGCGGGACGGAGTGCAACGACGGGGAGGACAACGACGGCGACGGGGCGATCGACCGCGGCGACGGCGAGTGTCTCAACGCGTTCGACGACGACGAGAGCGTGCCGGCGCCGGGCGCCTGCACGGACGGCCGGGACAACGACGGCGACGGCTGGGTCGACGCGCAGGACCCGGACTGCGCGGCCGGCGCGAGCGAGGACGGCTACGGCGACACGGAGTGCAACGACGGCCTCGACAACGACGGGGACGGCGACATCGATGCCGCGGACTCCGAGTGCGACACGGCGTTCCACGACGACGAGGGGTCGGCGCCGCCGGCGGGGTGCGCGAACGGGGCGGACGACGATGGCGACGGTTGGACCGACGCCGGGGACCCCGACTGCGCCGCGGGGACGGACGAGGCCGGGTACGGCACGACGCAGTGCAACGACGGCGAGGACAACGATGGGGACGGCGACATCGATGCCGCCGACTCCGACTGCGCCTCGGCCTTCGACGAGACCGAGGAGGACGTGGTGGTCGTGCCGGGTTGCACGAACGGGCTGGACGACGACGCCGACGGGTGGACCGACGCCGACGACCCCGACTGCGCCGTGGGCGCCGAGGAGAGCGGCTTCGGAACGACGGAATGCAACGATGGTCTCGACAACGACAGGGATCTGGCCATCGATTCCGGCGACCCCGAGTGCACCGGGGCGGACGACGACAGCGAGGCGCCCGTCGTGACGCCGAACTGCGAGAACGGGCTGGATGACGACGGCGACGGGTGGACCGACGCCGGCGATCCCGACTGCATGGACGGGTTCGTCGAGGCCGGGACGGGCCGGACCGCCTGCAACAACGGCCGCGACGACGACGCCGATACCCTGATCGATGCCGCCGACCCCGGCTGCGCCTCGGCGATGGACATCGACGAGCGGGACGCGGTGTCGGTCGGCTGCTCGAACGGTGCCGACGACGACGGAGACGGCTGGACCGACGCCGAGGACCCGGATTGTTCGACGGGACGCGACGAGCGGGGCTTCGGGTTCTCGCAGTGCAACGACAACCGGGACAACGACGGCGACGGTTCGGTCGATCGCGCGGATGCCGACTGCGAGAACGCGTTCGACGATTCGGAGGGCGCCGTGACGATTCCCGGCTGTCGCAACGGCCTCGACGACGACGCGGACGGCTGGATCGATGATCGCGACCCCGACTGCCGCTGGGGAGACACGGAGGTCGGGTTCGGCCGCACCCAGTGCAACGACAACCGCGACAACGACGGCGACGGCGCCGTCGATGCCGCCGACTCCGACTGCACCGACGGCTTCGACAACAGCGAGGCGCCCGACGCGTTCTCCTGCTGGAACGGCGTGGACGACGACGGGGACGGCTGGACCGACCGCGCGGACCCCGACTGCGCGACCGGCACGGGCGCCGAATCCGGCTTCGGCACGACGCAGTGCAACGACGGGCGCGACAACGACGGCGACTGGCGGATCGATGCGGCGGACCCGGACTGCGATGACGCGCGGGACGACTCCGAGGGCGCTGTGGTCGTGCCGGGGTGCGAGAACGGGCTCGACGACGACGGGGACGGCTGGATCGATGCGGCGGATCCCGACTGCGCGACCGGCACGGGCGTCGAGTCGGGCTTCGGCACGACGCAGTGCAACGACGGTCTCGACAACGACCGCGACTTCTTCGTCGACTCGGTCGACCCCGGCTGCGCCGACGCGCGGGACGACGACGAAACCGACCCGGCCGGCCCCGCCTGTGCGAACGGGGCGGACGACGACCGCGACGGCTGGACCGACGACGAAGACCCCGACTGCATGCTCGGCGACGCGGAGCGCGGCTACGGCTGGACCCAGTGCAACAACGGCGTGGACGACGACCGCGACGGCGCGACCGACCGGGCCGACCGGGACTGCACCGACGCCTTCGATCGCAGCGAGGCCGGAACCGTGGTGACCAACTGCACCGACGGCCTGGACAACGGCGCCGACGGCTGGACCGACGCCGCCGATCCCGACTGCGCGACCGGCGTCGGCCGCGAGATGGGCACCGGCTGGACCGCCTGCAACAACGGTCGCGACGACGACGGCGACACCCGGATCGATGCCGCCGACCCGGGCTGCACCGACGCCCTGGACGCCGACGAGACCGACGCGACGACCGCCGGGTGCTCCAACGGCCTGGATGACGACCACGACGGCTGGACCGATGCCGCCGACCCCGACTGCATGCTCGGCGACGCGGAGCGCGGCTACGGCTGGACCCAGTGCAACAACGGCGTGGACGACGACCGCGACGGCGCGACCGACCGGGCCGACGCCCAGTGCCGCGACGCGCTCGACAACAGCGAACGCGCCTAGTCGCCGGCGCGGGCGAACCCGCCGCGGACTCTCCCCAACATCCCCCGCCTTGTGCTAGGTTCCGCCCGCCTCGAAGGAGGGCACCCGCGCGTGGCCGACGAGCCGACCCCGCACGACGAACCGCAGGCCGCGGAGCCTGCCGCCGCCGCCGGCGAGACCCCGGCCGGGAACGCTCCCGGCGCCGTCGCACCCGGCGAACCCCCGCCCGAACCGGCGGCCTCGTCCGTCGTCGCGCCCGCGCAACCACCCGCGGACGCCGGGGCCGCGCCTCCGCGGCCGGGGCGCCTGCCGCGGTTGTGGGCCTGGAGCCGCACCCCGCTGATCCTGTTCCTCGCCTCGTTCCTCGTCTTCTCGCTCTTCTCCTGGAACCGTTTCTGGCACCGCTCCACCGACCCGCACTTCGTGCTGTTGGCGAATGCGTTCCTCAAGGGCACGGTCGAGATCCGCAAGCAGGACGTGCCCCGGGGCGTTCCCTCGCCGCTCGGGATCGGCGCCGACCGTCACGACAACGACTGGGCCTCCTGGGAGGAACTCCCGCTCAAGACGGGCGAGGTGCTGCGGGGCAACTTCGTCGAGGGATCCGAGTACGAGGCGCCGCACCGGTTCGAGACGCTGGACGGCCGGTTGCTCACGATCACCCGCGACGAGATCGATGCCGCCCGGACGAAGGATCGCAAGCGCCATTATTTCGTCTCTTTCCCGCCCGCGCCCGCCGTGCTGATGATGCCGTTGGCGCTGGTCCAGGGCTACGACGTCAACGACGTCCGTTTCACCCTGTTCTTCGCCGCCTTCAACGTCGCGCTGTGTTTCGTCCTCCTCCGGCGCCTCGGGCGGCTCGGCGTCACCGCGCGCGGCGACCGGGAGAACGTGCTCCTGTCCCTGACGCTGGGGTTCGCCACGACCCACCTGTGGTGCTCGGTGCTGGGCCAGGTCTGGTTCACCGCGCTGGTGCTGGGGGTCACCGGCGCCCTGTTCTACGTCCTGGCGTGCACCGACCTGCGCCGTCCGTGGCTCGCCGGGCTGGCGCTGGCCTTCTGCGCGGCGATCCGCCCGCAACTCGCCGCCGGCGGCGTGCTCCTCGTCGCGCTCGTGCTCTTCCCGGACGGCCGCTGGCGGCGCGCCGACTGGGGCGACGCCCTCCGGAAGCTGGTGTTGTTCGCCCTGCCGGTCGCCGTCGTGGGCGTCCTGCTGGCGTGGTACAACTACGCGCGGTTCGAGGACCCGTTCAAGTTCGGCCACGAGTTCCTGCAGGCCGGCAAGCTCGACCGGATCGTCAAGTGGGGGCTGTTCAACTACCACTTCTTCCCGATCAACCTCACCGCGATGCTGACGACCCTGCCGCAGCTCTCGCGGGACTACCCGTACGTCAAGTTCTCGCTGCACGGGATGTCGATCTTCCTGTCGATGCCGTTCCTGATCTACCTCGCCGTTCCCCGCTATCCCGAGGGCGACCGTGCGATCCGGCTCTGGCATGTCGCGCTCTGGGTGACGACGCTGGCCCTGTTGCTCCCCGGCCTGCTGTACCAGAACACCGGCTGGGAGCAGTACGGCTTCCGCTTCGCGATGGACTGGATCGTCTACGTCCTGCTGCTGCTGGCGCTCTCGCGCCGTCGCCTCCGCTGGCTGTTCGTGACGCTGGTCGTGGTCGGCTTCCTCGTCAACGCCTGGGGCGCGATCTCGTTCAAGCGGGGCGCACCGTTCGACGTCTTCTACGATACTTGGCTGGTGCCGTAGGGGGTCCCGGGTCGCGGTCGCGGACTTGACTTGTCGGGCCGCGCGCCGAAGACTGACCGGCGACGGGACGCCGCGGCGCCGCTCCGGCCGCGCGGCGGTCCAGGGAGGAAGCCCGCATGACACGCCGCATGCTCCTGCTCGTCCTCGCACCCCTCGTCCTCGCCCAGTGTTCGGATCGCAAGCGCTTGATCCGCGACCCGGCCGGGATCGGCGAGCGCTGCGAGGAGAACGACGAGTGCCGGGAGGGGCTGATCTGCCGTGACGACTTCACCTGCGGCCCGGCCGGCATGACCGCGGAGGGCGACCCTTGCGACTTCTGGGACGATTGCCAGGAGGGGCTCGCCTGCCTCTGGGAGCGCGCCGGCGACGGGACACCGCAGACGGTCTGCCGTCCCGCCGGCGACGGAGACGTCGATGACTGGTGCGCCTCCACGGCCGACTGCCAGCCGGGTCTGGTGTGCGTGCCGGAGGGGTTCGGCGGGCGGTGCCGCCGGGCCGCCGCGGCCGGCGACATCGGCGCCAACTGCGACTCGCTCGACGACTGCCACGCCGGCCTCGTCTGCGGCCGCTACGGCCAGTGCGTGCGGGCCGCCTCGACCGACGGCGGGCCGGGCTTTCCGGTGTGGGACGGCGTGGAGTGCGCACCGTCGGACACGGAAGGCCAGACGCGCTTCTACTTCGAAGTCCCGCGCGGTCCGCTCGAGCCCGGCCACGACTTCTTCCGCCTTCCCTGGCCCAACGACATCCGCCGGACCGCCGACGGTCACCTCGACTTGCAGGACTTTCCGCATCCCGACCTGCCGGGCTTCCCGGTCGATGTGCTGGACCGGTTCCTGCGCGCCGCCGAGGAGGATCTGACGGGCTACGGCACGAACTCCGCGGTCTTCTTCCGTTCCAACCGTCCGATCGATTGGAGCACGCTGAACGGCAACGGCGAGTCGGCGACGATCTATTGGGTCGATCTGACGCCGCCCGCGGAGCCCACCGAGCGCCATGCGCGGCTCGGCTTCGGGTGGGGCGCGTCCACCGGCGGCGGCCCGTACCTGTGCCAGAACTGGCTCGGCGTCAAGCCGCCGCGCGGCGGTCCGCTGCTCCCCGGCCGCACGTACGCGGTGGTGCTGACCGCCGGCGTGCGCGGCGCGGACGGGAGCCGGATGGCGCGCGACCCGGACTTCGAGCAGATGCTGAATCCGTCGCGGCCGAGCGATCCGGTGCTGGGCCGGGCCTGGGACGCCTACGCCCCCTTCCGCGCCTACCTCGACCACGACTCGATTGACCCCGGGTCGATCCTGGCCGCGGCCGTGTTCACGACGCAGGACTTCCCGACCGTCCTGGCAGGGGCGAAGGCGGTGGTGGACGCGCAGCCGCCGCCCGCGCCCACGGGACTGATCCGCTGCGACGCCGCGGCCCACTCGCTGTGCGACGACGGCCTGACCGGGGCGGAGCACGTCCGCGGCTGTTTCTGCGAGGACCCGGCGTTCCACGAGCTGCAGGGGGCGTTCCCGTCGCCACGTTTGCAGGAGGGGACCCCGCCGTACTGGGAGGAATCACAGGGGGGCGGCTTCACCTACGGGGCCGATGGTCGGCCGGAAGTCCACGGCGAGACGGACGTCTGCTTCGCGCTCACGGTGCCGAAGGGGCTGCCGATGCCGGCCGACGGGTGGCCGGTGGTCCTGATGACGCACGGGACCGGCGGGGACTACCGCGGCTTCATCCGTTCCGGGATCGCCGCCGACCTCTCGGCCGTCACGCTCGACGACGCCTCGACCGTCGGCTTCGCCGTCCTGTCGTTCGACGAGCCGCAGCACGGGCGGCGGCGGGGGGGGTCGAGCGAGTCGCCGGAGGTGCTGTTCTTCAACTTCGGCAACCCGCGGGCCGCGTACGGCAACGTGCTGCAGGGCGTCGTCGATGGCTTCCAGGCCGCCCGCCTGCTCGCGAACCTCGATCTCGACGCCGCCACCTCGCCCACCGGCGAGGCGCTGCGGTTCGACACCGCCAGGTTCTACTACTACGGTCATTCGCAGGGGGCCACGCACGGCGTGCCCACCGTGGCCTACGATCCGACCTTCGTCGCGGCGGTCTTCTCCGGCAACGGCGGCTCGCTGATCGATTCGCTCCTCACCAAGACCTCGCCGTACCCGATCGCCGGCGCCGTGCGGATGGCCCTGGCGGATCCGGACATCGGGGTGTTCCACCCGGCGCTGTCGGTCTTCCAGACGTACCTCGAGGTCGCGGACCCGGTGAACTACGGCCGCTACGTGATCTCGGTGCCGTTCGCGGACGCGACGGGCGCGCCGTTCCTGCCGCGCAGCGTGCTGCAGATCTACGGCCTGTCCGACACCTACACGCCCAAGGAGACCCAGGCCGCCATGGGCACCGCGCTCGGGCTGTTCGTCGCCGAGCCGGTCCTGGAAGACCTCGGGTTCACCCCGACCGCGCTGCCGGCGCAGGCCAACCGCTGGGCGGCCGGTCACGAGGTGACCGCGGTGCTGTCGCAGCACAACCCGGCCGCCGGACACGACGGCCACTTCGTCGCCACCGAGGACGCCGTGGCTCGCGAGCGCATCGCGCAGTTCTTCGGCACCGCCGTCCGCGACGGGATCCCGACGGTCGTGCGGTGACCCCGGAGCGGACGAGTTCCCAGGCCTCCGGGGGAGGCATCGGCGCCCGCCTGCGCGCCGCCGCGCCCTACGCGGGAATCGTCGTGTCGGTGTTCGTGGCGTACGGGCCCGGCCTGACCGGCGGGTGGCTCCGCTGGGACGACGACCGCCTGGCCTACGAGAACCCGCTCGTCGGGCCGCCCTACCTGGCGAACACCGCCCGGATGTTCGGCGCGATCCAGAACGAGGCCTGGCAGCCGCTGCACACCGCCTCGTACCAGATCGACCACGCCCTGTGGGGCCTGCACCCGTTCGGCTCGCACCTGTTCAACCTGGCGCTCTACGCCCTCGGCGCCTGCCTGCTCCTCGTCTTCCTCCGGCGCCTCGGCGCCCCGGTCGTCGCGGCGGCGGCGGGCGTGCTGCTGTTCGCGCTGCACCCGTCGCACGTCGAGTCGGTGGTCTGGGTGAGCGGGCGCAAGGACGTCCTGTCGCTGGTCTTCGTCGCCTTGTCGCTGGTGCTGTACGCGCGCTCCGCACGACCGTTCGACCGCCGGCACCTCGCCGCCGCCGGCTGCTTCGTCCTGGCGGCGCTGACGAAGACGACGGTGCTGTTCCTGCCGCTGTGGCTCCCGCTGCTCGACCGTTGGGCGCTGCGCCTCTCCTGGCGCACGGCGCTGCGCCGCGCCGCGCCGCTCGCCGCCGTCGCCGCGGCTCTCGGAGCGCTGGTGACCTGGATCTGGCACGCGGAGGGGCTGACGCGGACGCTGGGGGAGGGCGGCTCCCGCTTCGCGCTCGCCCCGAAGGTCCTGCTGCACTACGCCGCGACGCTGGTCTGGCCCGCCGATCTCTCGCCGCTCTACCCGATCGACCGCGCCGGCGTGTTCGACGGCCGGTCGGCCGCCGGGCTCCTGCTGCTGGTCGCGCTGCTCGGACTGGCCTGGACGGCGCGACGGGCCGTGCCGGCCGTGGCGCTCGGCGTCGCCCTGTTCCTGCTCGGACTGCTGCCGGTCTCGAACCTGATCCCGATGACGTTCCAGGTCAACGACCGCTACCTGCTGCTGCCGTCGTTCGGCCTGGCGCTGGCCGTCTGGGGCTACGCCGGGGCGCTGGAGGGCCGCGTCGTCCTGCGCCGCCTCCTGCTCGGGGTCGCCGCGGCGGCGGCGCTGGCCTGCGGCGCCCTGTCCTTCTCCTACTCGTTCGCCTGGCGCTCCGACGACGCGCTGTGGACGCATGCGGTGGAGGTCCAGCCGGGCGCCTACTACGCGTGGATGAAACTGGGCGAGACGCGGCGCGACGCCGGCCGGTTCGACGAGGCCGACGCCGCCTACGCGCGCGCCGTGGACCTCGAGCCGGGACTCCTGCCGGCGCGCGGAGGCCGGATGCTGAATTGCCTGGTCCGCGAGAACGCCGAGCGTCGCCGGGAGCGGCCGATGCCGCTGGGACTGTCCGGCCGCTATCTCCAGGCGTGGGGGAACGCCCGGGCGATGCTCGATGTCGCCGTCGGGGCGTTCACGGGGGGCTACGAGGACTGCGCGTTCCGGATCCTGATGGAGGCGACCGAGCAGGACCCGCCGCTGGCCGACGACCTGATCCTCGCCGTGGCGCGCGACTGGCTGAATCTCGACCGGTCCGACCGCGCCCTGGCGCTGCTGGATCGGGTGACGCCCGCCGGCCGCAAGGACCCCCGCTGGGCCGACCTGCGGGCCCGGGCGACGGCGCCGCCGCAGCCCCGCTAAGGCACCGTGTGGAGCTCGAGGTACGACGCGTACAGACCGTACGCGGCGGCCTCGGCGCGCCATTCGTCCCAGACGACGAGGAAGCCGCCGCCCGTCCAGGCGATGCCGCTGCGTGGCACGTCGTCGATCCGCCCCGCGGCGACACCGTCATCGACCAGCCCGGCGAAGCGGACGACGACGCCCGGGACCGGCTCGGCCGCCGCGACGACCCCGACGCGCCAGCGGTCGTCCTGCAACAGCGCAAACGTCACGCCCCAGGCGGGCCGGGGGTCGCCCGCCGCGGCCGGATCGATCCCGGCCAGCAGTCCGTGGAACTCCTCGACCTCCAACCCGCGGGCCGCCGACCATGTCCCCACCCGCACGGTTCCGCCGCTTTCCGGCATGCCGATCACGAACAGGCAGGTGTCGTCCGCGCGGGCCGCCGCCAGGTCCAGCCAGGCGAACGGCAAGGACACCGCCGCGGCCGCCGTCGAGGTCCGGGCGAGACCGCCGGTGTACTCCTCGCCGACCACGCGGCGATCCGCCGCGCCGTAGAACAGCATCGCGAGGTTCGGACCGGCGCCGCGGGCGAGGACGAACGGTTCGCCGCCGAACCGCTCCGCGGGCCGGATCTCGAACCGTTCCGGCGGCCGGGTGCCGTCCCGCGGGAAGCGGAACACGGGCACCCGGTCCCGACTCTCGGCGTCCGGCACCGCCACGAGGATGCCGTCGTCCAGGACCACCGGCGGCGCCAGCGGGTCCGAGGCGCTGGTCGGCACGGGGGCCGTCGCCGCCGTGAAGACGTCTCCGTCCGGGCGCAGCCGCAGCCACTGCAGCACGTTCGTTCGGTCATCCACATAGGTCACCACGAACTCGGCCCCGTCCGCGGCGATCTGAGGGATCGGCGCGTGCAGGCCGCGGCTCGCCTCCAGCGTCCGCTCCGGGCCGCTCGGATTGCCGCGGGCGTCCAGCGGGATGAAGTGCAGCCGCTCGTCGGCCCCCGGTTCGCGGCCGTGGTACACGAGGCCGGCGCCGGTGCCGTTCCAGGCCACGGCCGGAACGGCGGCGAAGTAGAGGCGGACGGGAATCGACAGGTCGGGGACGTTGCGGTCGGTGAACCGCCACTCCGGCGGCGGTCCGTCGGGCACATCGGCGTCTCGACCGCCGTCCGCACGGTCGGCGGCCGAGTCCGCGCGGTCGGTTCCGCCGTCGCCGTCGTCGGACAGGCCGGCGTGCGAGAGGTAGCAACCGGACAGCGCCAGGAGCGGCACGACGGCCATGCGCGTTGTCGGCGATCTCATCGAGCCTCCATCCGAACCCCCCGCCTTCACCTTCCGCCGTGGAAACCACACGCGCCGTCACCCCGGGAGCGGGCGCTGGATCGGCCGCAGGGCGGGCGCGGGGGAACGCCTACTTCTTGCTGCCGGCGTCGACGGGCACGCCGTAGTCCGGAGTGCCGTACTCGGGCACGCCGTAGTCCGGCACGCCGTACGGCGGTACCACCTCGGTGCCGGTGTCGGGGACGCCGTAGTCGACCGTCGCGTCGGGACCGGTGGTGTCCGGCTCGACGTCCGCGGCATCCGGTTCCGTCCCGTCGGGCACGCCGTAGTCGACTCCGTCCGGCACGCCGTACGGCGGGACGGCGTCCGGGGTCGCGCCGTCGTCGGGGGCGGTGACGTCCTCGCTCGTCTCGTCCCCCGCGACGTCCCCGGCGGCATCCTCGGTCCTCCCGTCGACCGGCGGGACCCCGTAGAGATCGACGGCCTCGTCGCAGCCGGGCGGGGCGGCGGCTGCGGCGGCGCCGAGCACGATGGCGCGGATCACGTTGGCCGGGCGCGTGCGGACGGATCTCGGCTTCGGTTCCCTGTCGTCGTTCGGCATGGGACAATCTTGACCTGCAACCCGCCGAAGTGCAAGCGCCGAGCGGTCCACCGGGGGAGAAACCCGCGGGCGGGAAGGGGCGAAGCGAGGCGGGCTACTTCGCGGGGGGCTTGGGCACGCCGTAGTCCAGGCCGTACTCGGGCTCGCCGGCATCGCTCGGGACACCGTAGTCGGGCGCGCCGTACTCCGGCGCACCGTAGTCCTCCACGGAGTCCGGGCGGGCGGCGTCGGGCACGCCGTAGTCGGGGGTGATCTCTTCCATCCCGTCCGGCACGCCGTAGGCGGGTGCGGCCTCCCCGAGGTCCTCGCTGCCGTCCGGGATGTCCGGCTCGACCCCGTCCGGGACTCCGTAGTCGACCCCGTCGGGGACGCCGTACGGCGGGACGAGGTCCATCGTCGTGCCGTCGTCGGCTGGCGCGGCGTCCTCGGTCGAGACGTCGCCGCCCCCGGTGTCTTCCTCGGTGGCGTCGGGCAGCGGCGCCCCGTAGTCCGACTGGCCGGGGCAGCCGGAGAGTGCGGCGGGTGCGGCGGCCGCGGCGGCGCCCAGGACGATCGCGCGAATCACGTTCGCCGGGGTGGTGCGGACGGATCTCGGCTTCGGCTCCCTGTCGTCGTTCGGCATGGGGTGATTCTGACCCGGAATCGTTCGGCGCGCAAGTCCGCCCTTGGTCCCGCGCGTGCGGATCGCGGCCGGGTGTCCTTGCGACGCCCCGCGGCTGCGCGGTAGCCTCCCGGGCGGCCGTCGGGTCGGAACGGCGGTCCGGGGAGGTGTCGGATGGGACGATGCGGTGCCCTGGTTCTCGGAACGGCGTGCCTGTGGGCGGCCGTGTCCTCCGCCGCCACGCTGCAGGTCGGCCCGGGGCGGACCTACGCGACTCCGTGCGCGGCGGCGGCCGCGGCCGCCGACGGGGACGTGATCGAGATCGATGCCGGGACCTACACCGCGGACGTCTGCGCGATCCGCCGGAACAACCTCACGTTGCGCGGCGTCGGCGGCCGCGCGCGCCTGGACGCCGGCGGCGCGAATGCCGAAGGGAAGGCGATCTGGGTGATCCAGGGGAACGACGTCACGGTCGAGAACGTCGAGTTCCTCAACTGCACCGTGCCCGACCGGAACGGGGCCGGGATCCGCGCCGAGGGGAGCGGACTCATGATCCGCAACTGCTACTTCCACCACAACGAGGACGGGATCCTCGGCGGCAACGGTCCGGTGACGATCGAGAACACCGAGTTCGCCCACAACGGCTACGGCGACGGCTACTCGCACAACATCTACCTCGGCGACAACGTCACCGTCTTCACGATGCGCTTCTGCTACTCCCACCACTCCCGCGTCGGCCACATCGTCAAGAGCCGGGCCCAGCAGAACCTCCTCCTGTACAACCGGCTGATGGACGAGGCCGACGGCACCTCGAGCTACACGATCGACCTGCCGAACGGCGGCCGCTCGATCCTGGTCGGCAACCTGATCCAGCAGGGTCCGGCGACCGAGAACTCGGGGATCTTCTCGTTCGCCGCCGAGGGGGCGACCCATCCGGTGCAGGAGCTGTACGTCGCGCACAACACGTTCGTGAACGACCGCGGTTCGGGCACCTTCATCCGCAACGCCTCGTCGTTCGCCGCGGTCGTCGTCAACAACATCTTCGTCGGCGGCGGCACCGTGCTCGACGGCCCCGGCGACGCCTCGAACAACCTCGTCACCGACGACGCCGGCCTGCTCGACCGCGCCGGCTTCGACTACCGCCTCGCCGCCGGCTCGCCGGCGATCGACCGCGGCATCGACCCCGGCGCCGCCGGGGACTTCTCCCTCACCCCGACGTTCCACTACGTCCACCCGCTCGGTTCCGAACCCCGCCCCGCCGTCGGACCGCTCGACATGGGCGCCTACGAGTTCGGCGCGCCGGCCGCCGACGCGGACGCGGACGGCGACGCCGACGCGGACGGCGACACGGACGCGGACGGCGGCGCGGACGTGGACGGCGCAACCGATGCCGGCGGCGACGCGGACGCCGACGTGGCCGACGCATCGGACTCGGGCGGCGACGGCGCCCCGGCGGACGCCGGGGACGACGCCGGCGGAGGAGGAGACGACGGCGGGTGCGGCTGCGCGCTGCCGCAGAACGCGCCGTCCGGACGATTCCTCGGGCCGGCCGCCCTGTTGGCGCTCGCCCTGC
>JAAZOP010000099.1 GCA_012797735.1 Myxococcales bacterium | reverse complement strand
GGCTTCTCGATCGTCGAGATGATGTTCGTCGTGGTGATCATCTCGATCGTGGCCTCGGTCGCCGTGCCGACGTTCCTCGGTACGAGCTACACCGACCGGCTGTCCCAGGCTGCGGGGGAGATCCAGCAGGCGTTCGAGAAGGCGCGCGCCCGCGCGCTGCTCCGCAACACCGCCGTCCGCATCCGCATCGATCGCAACCCGACCGACGCGCGGGCCAACGTCCGGATCGACGAGAGCCCCGACGGCACCTGCTCCGGCTTCCAGCGCATCGCCTTGCGGGTGACGCCGCCGCCGGACCCGGCCGAGGCCGACCCGTACGCCGCGTGCAGCACGTGGCTCGCCACCGAGCAGCACCGTTGCGGCCTGGCCGAGGTCCACATCTCCGGCTCGCTGGCCCCGGACTTCTACAAGGCCACGGGCGTGACGGTGCTGAACCTCGACGAGGGGGCGCCGGGCGGGGTCTGGGCCGGCTACGAGAGCGTGGTGGTCTGCGTCAACCGTCGCGGGCGCCTGTTGCGCTGGACCGGCGCCGGCTGGACGCCGGTGAACGGCGGCCTGCGCTTCCGCCTCGACCGCCGCGAGGGCCGCGCGGGGCCGTTCCTCGGACTGCTCAAGGAGGTCTACATCCCGCAGGGCGGGGTGCCGGGGGTGATGCGATGACGGGGCGAATCGACCCGACCATCCGGAGGGGTTCCGCGGGCGGCGACGGAGGCGGCGGCCGCCGCGTGCCGCTCGTGCCGCGCCGTCGCCCCGGCCGCGCGCGCGGCTTCACGATGATCGAGGTGATGATGGCGGTGGTGGTGTTCGCGGCCGCCGCCGCGGGGCTGTTGGCGTTCCAGGAAGCGTTGATGCGCAGCAACAGCTCGGCCAACGACGTCACCTCCGCGACGTACATCGCCGAGTTCTGGCTCGAGCAGGGTCGGGCCGAGTCGCTGCTCTGGAATGTCGACGGCACGGACCTGACGCCGGCCCGCACGCCGCTGCTTGCGCCGCTGGGGCTCAACGTCGGCACCGCCGGTTTCGCCACCGGCTGGCTCGCGTTGCCAATGATGGGCACGCGGCCCGCCGGCGCGCCGCTCAACCGGTATCTCGAGACTTGGCCCGGCCCGGCGGGGGAAACCCGCGACTACGCTGAGTTCTGCGTCCAGTACCGTCTGGCGGTGCTGGTGCCGAACGAGATCGTCCGGGTCGAGGTGCGGGTGATGTGGTTCAAGCAGGGGTTGCGGCCCGCGGGCAGCACGGGCACGAGCGCCTGGACCTGTCCGGCCGCCGGCATGCTGCTCGGCGCCGACCCCGACACGCGCAACGTCCACACGGTCCAGATCGCCTCGACGATCTGGCGCAACCAGGTGACGCGATGACGGGCGGGCATCTCTTGCGGCCTGGGGTTCGGCGGCGCCGCCGCGGGTTCACGATCGTCGAGCTGATGGTGTCGCTGGTGGTGGCGGCGGTCGCGCTGGTCGGGATCTACTACTACTACGCCACGACCCAGCAGGCGATGCGCGAGCAAGGCCGCATCTCGCAGGCGCAGCTCGAGGCGCGCCTGGGGATCGAGATGGTCTCGGCCGACCTCCAGCGCGCCGGGTATCTGGCCACGCCGAACAGCGACCGCGACCCGCTGGTCTGTCGTCCCGAGGGGATGACGCCGTTGCGGATCCATCCGATCGTGTTCCGCAACGGGGGAACGGACGGCAAGGTCTTCGTGCGGGACGGGACGGCCCCCTCCGTGGCGGTGCCCAACGCCGCGCAGAACGTGAACGTCAGCCCGGACGACGTGATCCTCTACGGCAACTACCTGAACGCCAACGAGTACCTGGCGGAGACGATCAACGCCGCGGCGCGCACGGTCCGTCTCCAGCCGCTGCTGGTGTACCAGGAGCCGGGGATGGCGGACGGCGGCGCGGCGGTGCCGGCGACGATGACCGACGCCGAGTTCGCGCAGCTCTTCCCGACCACCGCCTTCCTGCGCATCGTGAACCGGCACGGCTTCGCCCAGTTCACGCAGATCACGGCGGTGTCCGGCTTCGCCGCCCGCACGCTGACCGTTTCGCCGGCTCCGATCCAGTTCAGCCCCGCCACCGCCTGCGGCGTGGAGGGGTTCTGCGAGGGGTGCCGGGTCAACGTCGTCAACGGCGTCTGGTACCGCATCGAGCAGCGGGCCGGCACCGACGACCCGGCGACCCCGGAGAACGAGACCCAGGTGACCGACCTGGTGCGCTACATGGTCGACCAGAACCGGATGCCGATCCCCGCGACCCGGGAGGTCGTGGTGCAGTACGCCGTCGATTTCCAGATCTGGTTCCGCGCGGCGGCGCCGGGGGCGGGCGGATCGGCGACCTTCGACATCGACCTCTCGCCGGACATCCCGGACGACGGGACGGTGGTG
>JAAZOP010000098.1 GCA_012797735.1 Myxococcales bacterium | reverse complement strand
GCAGTTCCGCCTCCTCCACCTGCCTCTTCGTCGTCTTCATGGATCCGGAGAAGACCATGCACCGACGCAACTACGAAATTCCCGGCGAACGCCATCCCTATCCAACCGAGATCACACATGGTTAGATGCGATGGCCCTGGGGGGGGGGGATAGAGTCGGCAAGCACCTCACGCAGTCGCCTCGCGACACGATACGCCCGGACACGGACGGCGCCCGGCGTGGTCCCCAAGCGCCGGGCCACTTCTTCGGCGGTCCAGTCGGCGACACGCAGCAGGACGAAGCCGAGCGCCGAGGCTCGGGGCAGGCTCGCGAGTGCCGCCAGCGCACGAGCATGCTCCTCGCGGCGAATGGTGACCTGCTCGGGAGACGGTTCGCCCTCGTCCGCGAGTGACGCGGCAATCGCCAACTCGTGCAACGCGCGACGCTCGGTGGCCGCCTGTCGCCGCCGGTCCCTCAGCCGGCGGCGGACGACGGCCCAAAGCCAGGTCCGGAACGACGAGCGACCGATCCACCTGCTGCGGCTCCCGCCGATCGCGAGCAGAACCTCCTGGGCGAGGTCGTCCTCGTCGCCCAGCGCGGCGCGCTGCGCCCGAACGACGCGCAGGCATGCGCTCCGAAGCGGCTCGCCGAACCCGGGCGGCCCGGCGATCCGGCGGTCGTACGGGGCTCCACGCCCCGTGCAGGTGCCGATGGCCCGTGAGCGCCGACCCTCCCTTCGCATCCTGTCCCTTCCACGCTTCATGATGGACGCGAAAGCCCTCCTCCGCAACCACTTTTCAGGCCCTCTCCTGCACTCACTGCCAAACAATTCCAGAAGCCCCACGTTTCACCTCCGGACGAACCGGAGCGTCGAGCGCAGGGAATCCGACGCCCGTTTGGTTCGCGGCCGCCAGCGCCCACCGCCACCACATCAACGTGTGCGCGTTGACTCGAAGGCGAGCGGCGAGTCGCGCGGCCGTCTGCCCGCTACGCTGCCACCGCTCGACGCGCTTCTTCCAGATCGCCCGGCTGCTCCTTGCCACGGGCCGAGCCCGTACCCCAGCCCGACGGCGAAGTCACCAACGGTGCTTGTCGGACGGATACGATCGTGGAGCGCAGGAAATCCGACGCCGGCTTGGTTTCCGCCGAGGCATCCGCCCATCGTGCCTCCATGGTCGGCGCGGTAGCATCCGGGGCGGTTCGCGGCAACAGCGCCACCGCGCGAGCGGGCCGAAGATCCGTCCTGAGCGTCCGGCGGGACCTGGGAGGCGTCGTCGCAGAGCCTTCGACTTCGCTCAGGCTCCCGCTCGGTCGGCGTCCGCGCCCGCGCCGGCGTCGGGCGCGGAGCCGGCAGCGGCCGGGGCCGCCCGTAGCGGTGGTACGTCGCGCGCGCGACTTCGAGGGCCGCGCAGGTCGGCGCGATCCCGAAGCGGCTGCCCTGGTCCGCGATGAGTTGCATCAGCGCCGCCTTCTCCTCGCCGGTTCGCCGTTGGCCTGCGTGCGCTTCGCTTGCGCCACCAGCGTCTCCTCCACCGGCAGCTCGCGGCCGAAGAGCTTCGCGACTCTCCGGGGGAACTCGACCAACCCTTCAGCGCGTCCCGCCCGCGGACGGGACGCCCCCGAGCCCGCTGGGCGTGGACCCCTCGCGCCTGCTCGTGCTGGACATCCGCGCCGGCGGCTGCATCAACGCGATCCGGACCGTCGTCGTGCCGCAGCACCCGCGGGTGTTCGAGTCGAGCGTGCAGCCGGTGGACTTGACGGATGGGGAGCCCCGGGTCTCCCCCGTGGGGCCCGAGGGCCGGACCCGCCCGGACGTTGCCGCGCCCGGCCGGCCCCATCCAGCCCGGCCCGTGGAACGCCGCTAGGGTCCGACGCGGACGCAGCGGACCAAACGCGCCTCGGTCTTGGCGGCGTTCAGCACCCGCCCGTGGTCGAAGGAAACCCTCCATGCCTGGGTGGCGTTGGTGCCGGTCGGGCAGGTGGACGAAGCCCAGAAGTACTCGGCCGGAGTGCCCGGGAAGGCACCCGTGTCGATGGTCGGCGAGGCGTTCCGGTCCTCCACGATGCCGCGCAACTCGATGATGTCGGGCAGGTACCAGTCGTCGAAGCCGGCCCAGGTCGAGTTCTGGCAGGCGGCGAGGGCGGCCTGCCAATTCCGGGTGGCCGCGGTTCCGGTGCAGGAGGAGGCGTCTCCGGTCATCCCGTCCGGGCATCCCTGCCAGATCAGGCCGGTGGCGGCGTCCGTGACGATCGGCTGGCCGCCGGCCATCGCCCGCGAGAAGCGCGGCGACGGGGCGACCGAGCCGCCGCGGACGCAGCGCACATACTGGGCGCCCGTCTTGGCGGTGGGCACCAGGGCGGCGGAACTGAACGACCCGACCCACGCCTCGTCGACGTTCCCGGCGTTGGTCGCGGACGTCCAGTAGTAGCCGGAGGTCGTGTTCGGGAAGCTCCCGATGGCGACGCGCGGGGCCGTGGCCCGTCCGTAGTGGATGATCGTCTGCAGTTCGTACTCGTTCGGCAGCCGCCAGTCGGAGAAACCGCCCCAGTCCAGCGAGTCGCAGTACGAGAGGGCCGTGTTCCAGTCGCAGGTCGTCGCCGTGCCAGTGGCGCAGGCCGAATCGGTCTGGCCTCGCGCACAACCCTGCCAGATGAGACCGGTCACCTGATCCGTCACGACCGGGGTCGTTGGATCCGTCGTCCGCGTGAACCGCGCGGCCGGCGAGTGCGTCGTGTCCCAACCGTACTGGGCGTCCTGTCCGCAGAAATCGGTCGTTTCGCAGCCCGGTGTTCCTGGGACACCCGGGCAGGCCGAGAGCGCCGCGTCACCGTTGTAGCAGGTGATCTGGAGCGTGTCGGCGCGCGGTCCCGCCGGTCCGGGAGCGTTGCAGGCGGCCGTGCCGCAGCCGGGGGAGACGCACTGGCCGGCGACGCAGATGTCGTACGAGCGATCCGGATCGGTGATCCTCTCGCACGGCCGGTAGTTCGGCTGTCCCGCGCAGTCCGCCACCACGCAGATGCCCCAGTTCTCGTTGCAGATGCGTCCGGTGGGCACGCAGGGTGCGTCGTCGACGCACGAAACGACCGAGTCGCACACCTCGTCGATCGCGCCGTCGCAGTCGTTGTCCACGCCGTCACAGACCTCGTCGGGAGGCGGGCCGCCTTGGCAGGAGCCCATTGCGCACGCATCGGAGGTGGTGCACGGGTTCCCATCGTCGCAAGGCGTGCCGTCGAGTGCCGGGGCGTCGGCCGGACAGCCGGTCGCGGTCCCGTCGCACACCTCGGTTGCGTCGCACGCGTCCCGCCGGGGCCGGCAGACCGTCCCGGCGTCCGCGGGATTGCACGTCCGACCGGTCTCGTTGCAGTCGCGGATGCAGGCGGAAGGGGGGCAGGGCGGTTCCCCGGGGAGACAGGTCCCGGCCCCATCGCAGATCTCGGCCCCGTTGCACCAGCTTCCGTCCTCGCAGGACGTGCCGGAGGGCAGATCCAGCAGGTTGCAAGTTCCGTCCGCCGGGTTGCACCCATAGCGGCGGCACGGCGGGTCCGGCGGGCAGTGGACCACCGTCGCCGGGTCGACCACGCACAGTCTGGAGACGCAGTGCAGCGTGCCGTTGCAGCGATCGCCGTCCTCGAACCGCACGCACTCGGTGTCGGTCCCCCCGGGACAACCGCAGGTGTTCGGCCCGCTGCAGACGCCGGCTCCGTCGCAGGTGTCCGGGGTCGTGCAGGCGTCGCCGTCGTCGCACGACTCGCCCCGCGCGGCCGGGACCACCGTGCACCCGCCCGCGCCGTCGCACTCCGCGGACGCCTCGCAGACGCCCGGCGCGCACGTGTACGGCGTGCCGGCGCAGGAGCCCGTGTCGTCGCAGCGGTCGGTGTGGCTGCACGGATCGTGGTCGTCGCACACCACGCCGGGGTTCGGGATGGTCAGGCAGGCGTGCCCCGCGTCGACCGGGATGCAGCCGTGCATCGTGCAGGGGCTGCCGTCCTCGCAGTCCGCGGCCTCGTGGCAGGAGAAGACGCAGGCGACCGGCTCGCAACCGTCTTCGGCCACGTCGTTCCCGTCGTCGCATTCCTCGCCTTCCTCCAGCACCCCATTGCCGCACTCGGGCGATACCTCGCCGTCCACGCCGTCCGTCTCGGTCTCCGCGTCGGTCTCGGCCTCGACGTCCGTTTCGACCTCCGCCTCGGTTTCGGCCTCCGCGTCCGTCTCGGCCTCGGCGTCCGCCTCGGTTTCCACGGCGCCGTCCGCGTCGCTCCCGCCCCCGTTGTCGGCCGGGTTGTCGGTGAACAGCGCGAGGCTGCAGCCCGAGACCGCGACCAGCGCGCCCAGGGTCACGACCGTCCAGCCATGCAAGCGGGTGCCGTCCATGTCGTCTCCTCCCGTTCGGATGTCGCGGGTCCACCCCGCCCGCCCTGTCTTCCGTCCCGATCCGCAGAGTGTCCCACGGCGAGCCGGGAATCAAGGCCCGACAGGTTGCCGATGCTCGGCGGCGTCGCTCAGTCGTCCGGGTCGTCCGCCGGGCCGGGACGCCGGCGGCGGTGGAATGCGTTCATCGCGGCCTGCGGACCCTCGCGCAGGCACCGTTCGACCATCTCCGCGGCCTGGTCGAGGATCGCGGGCAGGGCCGCGGCCTCCTCGGGTGCGAACGGCGAGAGGACGTGGTCGACCGCGTCGCGGCGCCCGGGCCGGCCGATACCCACCCGCAGGCGCAGGAAGCCGGCGCCGACGGCCGCCGCGATCGACTCGAGCCCGCGGTGTCCGGCGGTGCCGCCTCCCTCCTTCAACCGCAACGTGCCGAACTCGAGGTCCATGTCGTCGTGGACCACCAGCGTCCGCGCGGGCGGCACGCGGTAGAACGTCATCGCGCCCTGGACGGAACGGCCGGAAAGGTTCATGTAGGTCATCGGCTTGAGCAGCAGGACGGTGCAACCGAGGCCGGGGGGCTGCACGGAGGCGAACCGGCCGTGGAACCGGGAGGTCCAGCCGGAAGCCCGCCAGCGCCCCGCCAACCGCTCGACCACCTCGAAACCGGCGTTGTGACGCGTCCCGGCGTATTCCTCGTCGGGGTTCCCCAGACCCGCCACGAGCCAGCCGTCGAAGGTGTTGTCCTGGGGAGACATGCGGGGAGGGTGCGGAGCGCGAGGGGGCGAGCCGCGCTACTTCTTCTCGGGTTTGTCGCCCTTGGCCGCCGGG
>JAAZOP010000097.1 GCA_012797735.1 Myxococcales bacterium | reverse complement strand
GGTCGGCTGGGTCGATGACCGGACGGAGCCGGCGCACCTGTTCCTGTGCTACGAACGGGTGGAGAGTTCGACGGTGCGGCGCATCGCCCACCGGACCCTCGACCTCGACCTGGGTTCGCCGACGGACGAGGTGCTGCTGCCCGGAACCGGGCGCCTGGCGCGTTGCGCGGTGGCGGGCGGGCTGCTGGCCTGGTCGTTGCAGGACGTGGTGTCGAGCGTCGTGCTGGCCGGGGTCGAGGCGGACGGTTCGACCACCGCCGCGATCGCTTCGGTCGGCCGCGCGGTGCGCGCGATGCCCGGCGCGGACCTCGCGGCGGCTCCCGGCGGCGGCCACGCGCTGGTGTGGGTCGAGGACCGGGCGCCGGGCGAACCGGTGGCGTTGCGGTTCGCCGAGGTGGCCGCGGGACCCTGATGCGGCTCTCGATCAAGATCCCGGTGTTGATCTTCCTCGGCTGCCTCGCCGCCGGCGGGCTCGGCTCGGTGTTCCTGGCCGCCGGCCTGGCCTCCGAGGTCCGCCGGTCGTTCGAGAGTCGGAGCGCCGGTCTGGTCCGCTCGCTCGGCGCGATGGGCGCCTCGCTGCTGTCGGCGCAGCCGCCGGACCATGTGGCGCTGCAGAAGGCGCTGGACAACCTCGAGGAGTTCGGTCATGGGAAGGCGCACGGCATCGAGTGGATGGCGTTCGTGGACTGCGCGGGTCGCGTGCAGGCGCACACCGACCCGCGTCGTTTCGCCACGCGGCTCCACGAGTTGCCGGCGGACTGGCTGCGCTGCGAGAAGGATGCGCCGAGCGCGCCGGAAACGGGCGAGGACGGTCTGACGGGGATAAAGTACTCCGGCGCCCACCTCCTGGTGGCGGCTCCCGTGCGCCTCGAGACCCGCTCGGGGACGATCGCGGCGTCGTTCCGGCTGGACGAGGTCGGGGTGCATGAGGCGGCCGGGCGGCGGCGCGTCTTCTTCTTCACGGCCGGCTTCGCGGCGGTCCTGGCGGTCCTTCTCTCCCTCCTGCTCCGTTCGGCCGTCGCGCGGCGTCTGACCCGGCTGACCGAGGACACCGAGGCGCTGCGCCGCGGAGAGCTCGAGCGCCGGTCGGGGGTCCACGGCGGCGACGAGGTCGGCCGCTTGGCGTCGGCCTTCAACGCGATGGCCGACCGGCTGTCGAAGCACGCGCAGTACCTCGAGCAGGAAGTCCGGCTCCGGACCAGGGAGCTGGAGAGCGCGAACCGCGAGCTCCAGCGCCTGGCGACCACCGATCCGCTCACCGGACTGCTCAACCGCCGGCGGATGAACGAGGTCCTCGAACAGGCGCTCGAACACCACCGCCGCAAGCAGCGCCAGTTGAGCGTCGTGATGATCGACCTGGACCATTTCAAGCGTTTCAACGACACGCACGGGCACCTGGCCGGCGACGAGCTGCTGCGCGTGCTGGGTCTGCGCCTGCGCACCCGCTCGCGCGCCGGCGACTCCGCGGCGCGGCTCGGGACGGAGCCGCCCGCGTCGCGCAGCGGCTCGTTCCCCCGCGGGTCGCTCGAGTCGTCCCCGGACGGGGTGGTCGAGGATCGGGACGCGGCCGCGGCCCGCTACGGGGGCGAGGAGTTCGTGCTGATCCTGCCGGAGACCTCGAAGGCGGACGCGCTGCGCGTGGCCGAGCGGGTGCGGGCGGCGGTGGCCGCCGCGCCGCTGGTCGAGGCGCTGGGCGAATCGGGGCGCGTGACGTTGTCGGCGGGCGTCGCCACCTTCCCGGAGGACGGGAACGACCAGGACGCGCTGCTGCGGGCGGCCGACGAGGCGCTGTACGCCGCCAAGCACGCCGGGCGCGACCGGGTCGTCGCCGCTCCCGCGGCGCCGCCGGCGCACGCGCGTCCTTCGGCAACGCCGGCCGGAACGCCGGCGGGAGGGGGGACGTGATGCCGGTCGCGCGCCTGCATCGTCCCGGGGCGGGTCCTCGGCGACGCGCCGCCCGCTCTTCGACACCCGGGCGAGCGGGCGAACGGGTCCTGCGGGCCGGCTTGGCGGCCGCGTGCGGCCTGGCGGCGGCCTGCACGACGACGGAGCGCGTCGAGACGCGGGCGGGGGAGACCGTCGCCTCGGGACTCCTGCCGGCGCCCGACCCGCCGGACGTGGCCGGCAAACCGCTCCGGCTGCTGTTCATCCCGTTCGCCGCCTCGCGCGAGACGGAACGGGCGTCCGCCGCGAACCTCGAGTCCTACGTCGAGGCGCGGACGGGGCTGGTGGTCGAGCCGATCCTGACCGAGAACTACCAGGAGGCCGCGCGCCGGTTCGTGGACGGGGAGGCCGACGCGGCGTTCCTCGCGCCGCTGCTGTACGTGGAGGTCGCCGAGCGTTTTGCCCGGGATCCGGCCCTGCGGGACGTGCGGCTGCGGCTGCTCCTGGCGGCGGTCTCCGGAGGGTCGCCGTCGTACGTCGGCTACGTCGTGGCTCCCGCCGACGGGCCGTTGCGCGAGTTGCGGGACGCCGCCGGTCTTCCCTTCGGCCTGATCGAGGATTCCACGTCCGGCTACCTGTATCCGATCGATCTCGTCGAGTCCCGCGGTCTCGACCCGGCGGAGTTCTTCCGCGAGGCGCGGATCTACCGGACGCACGGCGAGGTGCTGGCGGACCTGCTGCGCCCGCCGGGCGAGCGCCGGCTGGCGGCGGGGGCGCTGTACCACAACATCGTCGACACGCTGCCCGCCGATGCGCGAAACCGATTGCGCCTGCTGGCGAAGACGGCCCGGATCCCGCGGGACGCGGTGGCGGCGCGGATTCCCCTCGTCGGAGGCCGCGAGGACCCGGAGCGGCTCCGGGCCGCCGCCGCGCTCCAGCACGCGCTGCTCGCGGCGGGCGACGACCCGGCGATGGCGGCGTCGCTGCGCGAGGAGATCGGGTACGACGGCTGGATCGTGGGGGACGACCGGAGGTACGACGCGATCCGCCGGGTCCGGCAGCGTTTCGGGCACTACCGTTTCGGGGCGCCGGGCGCGACGGAGGGCGAGGCGGAGGGGGGCGGGTTTGCGGGGGCGGCGACGGAGGCGCCGGGCGAGCGATGAAGAAGAACTACGTGCTGGACACCAACGTGCTGCTGCACGACCCGCAGGCGGTCTTCAAGTTCGAGGATAACGACGTCGTGATACCGATCTTCGTGATCGAGGAGATCGACGGGTTCAAGCGGGAGTTGAGCGAACGGGGGCGCGCGGCGCGGACGGTGTCGCGCTATCTGGACAGGTTCCGCGAGGAGGGCGGGTCGCTGTCCACGGGGGTCGCGCTGCCGAACGGCGGCACGCTGCGCGTCGCCCTCCCCCGCGGCGCGCTCGACCTCCGTTCCCGCGACTCCCGGAGCCAGGACTCCGCCATCCTCCAGGTCGCCCTCGATCTGAAGAACTCCGACCAGACCAAGCCCACCGCCTTCGTCACGCTCGACACGAACCTCCGCATCCGCGCCGACGCGCTCGGCCTGCACGCGGAGAACTACGACTCCGGCCGGGTGGTCCGCGACGGCGGCTATACCGGCACGGCCGAGCTCCTGCTGCCGGGCGACCAGGTGGACGCGCTCGGACGCCCCGGGCCCGGCGTGCCCAAGCCGGAGGAGGCGGAGCTGTTCCCGAACCAGTGCGTGCTGGCGCGGGACGCCGGTGCGCCCAACCACACGGCCCTCGGCCGATACGACGCCCGGGACGGCCGGATCAAGCCGCTCCGGGTGCCCCGCGAGGGCGTGTGGGGCATCCGCCCGCGGAACAAGGACCAGAGCTTCGCCCTGGACCTGCTGCTCGACGACGACGTCAAGCTCGTGACCCTCGTCGGTCACGCCGGCACGGGCAAGACGCTGCTCGCGATCGCCGCGGGGCTGCGCCGCACGGTCGACGACAACGTCTACGCCCGGATGCTCGTCTCCCGCCCGGTCTTCCCGCTCGGCAAGGACATCGGCTACCTGCCCGGCGACGTCGAGGAGAAGCTCAATCCCTGGATGAAACCGATTTACGACAACCTGGAACTGATTTTCAACGTGGGGCCGGCGGCCTCCACCGCGGCGCCGCGGCCGCGCGGCGCACGGGGCTACGAGGACCTGTTCCAGCGCGGCGTGCTGGAGGTCGAACCGCTGACGTACATCCGCGGCCGATCGCTGCCGAACCAGTTCCTGATCGTGGACGAGGCGCAGAACCTGACGCCGCACGAGGTGAAGACGGTGATCACGCGCTGCGGCGACAACACGAAGATCGTGCTCACGGGCGACCCGGAGCAGATCGACAACCCGTACGTGGACGCCGAGTCGAACGGGCTGGCGGGGGTTGCCGAGCGGTTCAAGGACCAGGTGCTGGCCGGCCACATCACGCTGACCCGCGGGGAACGCTCGCCGCTGGCCGAACTGGCGGCCGAGCTGCTGTAGGCCGATCGGATGGCTGTCGAGCGGGCGCCGGGGGCGTTGGCGGGTCGTCTGTCCGGCCGGCGCGTCGTGGCGTGCCTCGGCGCCGGCGGCGTCGGCAAGACGACCGTCTCGGCCGCCGTGGCGGTCGGCCTGTGCGCCGCCGGTCGCCGCGTCCTCTGCCTGACGATCGACCCGGCGCGCCGCCTCGCCGACAGCCTCGGCGTTTCCCGCAACGACGGAGAGGAGCGCGAGATCCCCGCCGAGCGGCTCGCGGCGGCCGGCGTGACCGGCGGCGGCCGGCTGCACGTTTCGCTGCTCGATGCCGCCCGAACGCTCGAGCAGATGGTCCGGCGCAGCGCGCCCGACGAGACGGCGGCGCGGCGCGTGCTGTCGAACCGGTTGTTCGGCTACCTTTCGGGATCGCTCCCCGGCGTGCAGGAGGTCATGGCGTTCGAACGCCTGTTCGCCGCGCGCGAGGATCCCCGCTACGACGTCGTGGTGCTCGACACCCCCCCGACCGCCCACGCCCTCGACTTCCTCGACGCGCCGCGCCGCCTCGTGGCCGCCCTCGATTCGCCTCTCTCCCGCTTCCTCGCCGACGGTCCCCGCGAGGGACTGGCCGGCGCCGGCGGGCGCAGCCTGCGTTTCATCCTCCGGCGACTCGCCCGGCTCGCCGGCCCCGGACTGCTCGAGGAGATGTCGCAACTCCTGGGCGACGCCCGCACGCTGCTTCCGGGCCTGCGCGCGCGCGCCCTCGAGATGGACGCCGCCCTCCGCTCCGACGCCGTCGCCTTCGTCGTCGTGACCTCGGTCCAGCCCCAGGCGATCGACGAGGCGGCGTTCGTGCACGACCGGCTGGGCGCCCTGGGCCGCGAGGGCGACGTGGTCGTGGTGAACCGCGTGCGGCTGCGCGCCCTCCGAGACGGCGAGGACCTCGAAGGACACCGGCTGCCCGCGTCTCTCGCGGAACGCCTGCACCGGAACCTCGAGGAGCACGAACGACGGGCCGCCGAGGACGAGGCGGAGTTGCGGCGCCTCGTCCGGCGTTGCGGCGCGCACCACCACTACTACCGCATCCCCGCCTTCGCATCGGACGTGCGCGACCTCGCCGCGGTGGCGGCCGTGGCCCGCGTCCTGTTCGATCCCAGCGCGGCGATCGAGCCCGCGGCAGAACGAGGTTGACGTGGCGGCGCCGGCCCCGTTAGAGTCCGGGACGGCTGGAGGCGGTGCGGTGGGGCCGCCGGGGGGAAGGGGACCATGCGTCGGGATAGCGACCGGGGACGCAGTGCGGACGGGCGAGGTGCCGGCGGCGCGGCCGAAGGAGACGGCCGGCGCCGGGAGCGTCGCCGCGTGCTCCTCGTCGAGGACAACCGCAACCTCCGGCTGACGACCGCCCGGATGCTCGAGCATCTCGGCTACGAGGTGGCGGCGGTGGGAGACGGGCCGGCGGCGGTCGAAACCTTCCGGCGGAATCCGCCCGACGTGTCGATCGTGGACATGGGGTTGCCCGGCATGAGCGGTCGGGAGGTGTTGGATGCGTTCCGCGCGCACGCGCCGCGCGCGCCGGTCGTGCTCTGTTCGGGTGCGCCGGAGGACCTGGTGGTGGTGGCCGAGGTCGCGCCTCCCGTCGAAAGCCTCGCCAAACCATATGATATCGAGACGTTGTCCGCGGCTCTGAAGCGAATCCTCGGTGCCTGAGGTCGGCCGAGCGCGGGGTTTCGGAACGCGGGAACGGCCGAATCCCGTTGCATTTCGCGTTCGCCGGGACTAGAGAGCACACCGTCGTCGGCTGGGTCCGAACCGCGAGTCGGCCGAGCCGGAGGGCCCGATGATCCGTTTGACCAGCATGCTGCACAGCGACGAGCTTCGCGACGTGCTCGAGCGCTGGATCCTGGGTCGGTTCGACCCGGTCGACTGCGGAGCCCTCAAGCGACTGGTCAACCTCAACGCCTATCTCATCCGCCGCTACCTCGACGATTTCGCCCGGTCGCTCCTCGAGGCGACGCTCGACCGGCCCGTCCAGAGTTTCCCGGTGACGCGCAAGGGGCAGCTCAAGGACTTCGCCTGCCACAACCCGCCGGTGCGCACGCCGCGAGTGGACGCGATGATCGCGCACTACCGGCGGTTTCCGGAGGACTACTATCGGGAGACGCCGTTCGAGGGGCGGATCTACTACGTCGGCGAGGGGGGAGGGGCGACGTACGTGTTGTCGTCGCGGTCCAAGCGGATGCGGCGGATTGCGGAGAAGAGCGCGCGACGGATCGTCGAGTACATCTTCCGCGAGATCAAGCGGCGCGCGGACGAGTTGGCGGCGGAGCGCGCGGAGCAGTTGGGGATTCCGAAGGACCGGTTGATCACGCCGGTGGACCTGCAGATCGAGGAATTCGCGCACGCCGAGCGGCGGATCATCAAGGCGATCCGCACCGGCCGGCTGCTCGACCAGCCCCAGCCGGAGCTGGTGATCCACGACGTGGCGGGGGTGAAGGTGATCACGGACTTCGTCCCGCTGGACGCCTTGCGGGGGTACTTCGAGCGGGAGTCGCGGATCGAGCTGTTGGAGGAGCAGCGGCACGAGGGGCGGTACAACGCGACGAACTTCGTCGTGCGCTACCGGCTGGACAAGCAGCGGCTGCTGGACCAGCCGCCCGACCCGCAGGTGGCGGCGATTCTCGCGGCGCGCGGCGTGGCGGAGCCCGAGGAGGTCGCCGCGGCGCACCGGGCGTTCGTCGAGTCGGCGGACGACGAGGTGAACGTCGAGGTGATCGCGGCGTCCTACGAGGAGATGATGGAGTCCGAGATCGGGCGAGCGATGCACGAGAACCGGATCATCGAGCAGCGGCGGGCGCAGGAGTACCGCGGCCACCTGGCGAAGAACGTGGAGTATGTGGTCGAGTACGCGTTCTCGTTCGCGATCAGCCCGACCCGCGAGATCCGCGAGCTGCCGCTCAAGGTCTGGGTCAAGTACATGCCCGACACGTTCGACGACGTCCTGAAGGAGTTGTGGAGCATCTCCGCCTCCACCTCGATCCAGTGCGGGGATGGGACCGACCCCACGAGCGAGATCGGCGGCGAGCAGGCGTTGCTGTCCGCGACGGCGTTGCACGAGTGAGGCGGCGATGGTAGGAGGCCGCCGCAGGTTCGGGGGCGAAGCATCTGTCGGGAGGTGAATCCATGATCATCGGCGTTCCGAAGGAGATCAAGACGCGCGAGTACCGGGTCGGCATGGTTCCCGCCGGCGTCCGCACGCTCGTCGGTCGCGGTCACACCGTGCTGGTCGAGAAGGGAGCCGGCCTGGGCAGCGGCATCGAGGACGAGGCCTACGAGCGGGCCGGGGCGAAGCTGGTGCCGGCGGCGGCCGACGTCTGGGGCCGGGCCGACATGGTGGTGAAGGTGAAGGAGCCGCTGCCCCAGGAGTTCCCGCTGTTCCGCGAGGGTCTGATCGTCTACACGTACCTGCACCTGGCGGCGGCGCCCGAGTGCACGGCGGCGCTGGTCAAGAGCAAGGTCACGGGCGTCGCCTACGAAACCATCTCCCCGGACGACGGCAGCCTGCCGCTCCTGCGGCCGATGAGCCAGGTGGCCGGCCGCATGGCGATCCAGGTCGGCGCCTCGCTCCTCGAGAAGGAGCACGGCGGCAAGGGCATCCTGCTCGGCGGCGTCCCCGGCACCCGCCGCGGTCGCGTCACGATCGTCGGCGGCGGCGTCGTCGGCACCAATGCGGCCCAGATGGCCGTCGGCCTCGGCGCCAACGTCACCCTGCTCGACATCAGCACCGACCGCCTGATCTACCTGCGCGAGATCTTCGGCAACACGATCGAACTGCTCCATTCCGACCCGGACACGATCGAGCGTTCCGTGCGCGAGGCCGACCTCCTCGTCGGAGCCGTCCTCATCCCGGGCGCCCGGGCCCCGAAGCTCGTCACCATCGACCTCATCCGGCAGATGCAGCCCGGCTCCGTCGTCGTCGACGTCGCGGTCGACCAGGGCGGCTGCGTGGAGACCTGCAAGCCGACGACTCACGACAACCCGACATACGAGATCAACGGCGTGATCCACTACTGCGTCGCCAACATGCCCGGCGCCGTCGCCCATACCTCGACCTTCGCCCTCACCAACGAGACCCTCCGCTACGCCGTGGCGCTGGCCGACAAGGGATTCGAGCGCGCCGTTTCCGAGGACCCGGCGCTGTTCAAGGGGGTCAACACCTACGCCGGCCACGTGACCTGCGGTCCCGTCGCCGAGGCGACCGGCCACAAGTACCGGCCGCTGAAGGACCTGCTCTAGGCGGCCGGCGACCGACGGGGGGACCGTGCCCGCCATCCCGCTCCTGCTCCTCGCCGCTCTCGCCGCCGTCGGCCACGGCCTGCCCGACGACCGCCGCGTCACCCTCGCCGCCGTGGGCGACATCCAGCTCCAGGCCAACGTGCGCCGGCCGGAGGATCTGCCGGGGGGCGACCCGTTCGCCTTCGTGCGGGACGCGCTGGCAGCCGATCTCACCGTCGGCAATCTCGAGGGACCGGTGCGCGCGCCGCGGGCCCGGGAAGCGCGCGTGCCGCGCGGCCCGCACCTGTTCCAGCCCCCCGACGCCGGCGGGCTGCTGCGACGCGCCGGCTTCGACCTCGCGTCTCTCGCCAACAACCACCTGCTCGACTTCGGCCCCGCCTCGGTCCTCGCCACGCTCGATGCCCTGCGCCGCGCGGGCGTCGAGCCCGTGGGGGCCTGGCCGGACCCCGCCGACCGGTTCCGTCCCGCGATCCGCACGGTCCGCGGTCTCAGCGTCGGTTTCCTGGCCTACACGATGTGGCTCAACGCGTCCGGCGACCGCAACACCGTCGGCCTCGGGCACCTGCGCACCGACGACCCCGTCGCCGAGATCGCGGCGTTGCGCCCCCACGTCGATTTCGTCGTCGTCCTCGTCCACTGGGAACGCGAGAACGACCCGACGACCTACGGCCGCACGCGAGAACTCGCCCGTGCGATGGTCGATGCCGGCGCCGACCTGGTGCTCGGACACCATCCCCACGTCCTGAAGGGCTTCGAGTGGTACCGCGGGGCGCTGATCGCTTACTCGCTCGGCAACTTCATCTTCGGGCCGGTCCGCGGACCCCAGGCGGAGAGCGCCGTTCTGCGGGTCGAACTGGTGCGCCGTTCCGACGGCAGCCGGCGCCTCGGCGAAGTCCGCGCGATCCCGGTGGTGCTCGAAGGCCCCCGTTCGGTCCCCGTCCCGGCCGAGGGACGACGCCGCGACCGACTTCTCGCCCTGCTCCGCCGCCTGTCCCGCCCGCTCGGCGCGCGCGTCGAACCCGACGGCCGCCTGCGGCCGGTCGACGAGACCGGCGGCGGGTGGCTGGCCCCGCGCCTCCGCGGCTGGCTCGGCGCGGCCCCGCAGCGCTGACGCGGCCCGGAGAACGACCAGGACCCGGAACGAACGCGACGCCCGCCGGGCGGGATGCGGGAAGTCCCGCGACACTGTTCCTCGAAACCGCGGCTTCCGCCCGCGGCAGCCGGAACCCGAAGCGCCGGACGCGGAAGAGCGCGGCGCTCCCGTTGCGGGGGATCCGGCTTTCGGACTCAGCGGCCGAGCGGGAAGGAATGGGAGAAGGACAGGAGCGCCGGATCGGCGAAGGTGGGGAGGGTCGCCGCGCGCAGCTTCTCCACCACGCACTCCGCCGCCTCGCCCTGCACGTCGCCCGAAACCTCGACCGCCGTCACCCGGCCGCTCGACCCCTCGACCGTCGCCAGCACCCGGGCCGTGCCGGTCTGGCCCGGCGCGCAGCCCCGCACGGGGCGCTGGAGCGCTCCGAGGGCCCGGGCGAACGCGGCGCGGTCGATGCCCGCGGGCAGCGTGTCGAGCGTGACCGGAGCCAGATCGGGGCAGCCGTCCTCGTCCTTGTAGCCGTTGGTCGTCTCGGGCTCGTTCGCGCAACCGTCCGCGGCGTCCGGAATCGTGTCGCCGTCGTTGTCCGGGTCCGCGCAGCCGTCCTCGTCCTGGAACCCGTCGACGTCTTCCAGCGAGTCGGCGCAGGTGTCGGTCTCGTCCGGCACCTGGTCGCCGTCGTTGTCCGGGTCCGCGCAGCCGTCCTCGTCCTGGAACCCATCGACGTCTTCCGTCTCCTCGGAGCACTCGTCGGTTTCGTCCGGCACGCCGTCGCCGTCGTTGTCCGGGTCCGCGCAACCGTCCTCGTCCTCGTAGTCGTCCAGGTCCTCCGCCTCGTCCGGACACTCGTCGTCGAAGTCCCCGACACCGTCCTCGTCGTTGTCCCAGTCGGCGCAGCCGTCCTCGTCCTCGAAGCCGTCGCTGTCCTCCTGCGCGCGCTCGCCCTCGAGGCACTCGTCGTCGCGGTCGTAGATCGAGTCCTCGTCGGCGTCGCGGTGGAGCGGCGCGTAGACGAAGCTGAGCAGGACGCGGAACTCGGGCGTGCCGGGCTTGTCGCCGATGCCGAAGCCGCCGGCGGCCAGCACCGTGAGGTCGCGGTTTCGATCGAAGGTGTACCCCGCTCCGAAGCGCAGTTCCTGGGAGACCGCCGAGGTCCCGGCGACGTTGTACAGGCCGGTGTACTCGGCGAGGATGCGCAGGCGTTCGTCCAGGATCTTGGCGGCGGCGCCCGCGCCCCAGGTCAGCTGGTGCGACAGCTCGTAGTCGGCAAACGTCGATAGCTGGCGGATGCGCGCCCCGAAGTTGGCGGCGGCGGAGAAGAACCCGAGGTCGTAGTCGGCAATCAGGATCGGGTCGAAGACGACCGTCTTGTCCCCCGCGAAGTTGTCCGAGTCGCCCGTCGGCAGGCCGAGCACGAGGGCCGCGGCGAGACCGAAGCCGCGACCGATCGTTCCGCGCGGCCCGTGCCCGAGGATGCGCGTCTGGATGTCGAGGCGCAGGTCCCGCACCGCCGTCGTCGCCAGCGTGGGTCGCTCCGGGTCGGTCGGCTGCGCTCCCACCCCGTCCTGCGCCAGGACCACCGGCAGCCCCAGGCCCACCTGCACCCAGTTGAACAGCCCCAACGACCAGAGGAAGTCCGCCCCCACCTGGTACTGGATCGCCTCGTACTCCCGCGGCACGCGCGTCCCCGTGCCGTCGTCCTCCAGCAGCGTGAGCAGGAACGGCCGGTGCTGGTAGTTGAGGAACAGCGAGAACCCGACCATCTGGTGCGGCTCGATCTCCGCCCCGCGCACGTCGCCCAGGTACTGCACCACCCCCGCCGCCGGGCGGTAGTTCTGCAGATCGAGCGACGTGTCGGTGCCCTGCGCCGCGACCGCGGCCGGCGCGCACCAGATCGCCAACAACACCACGATGAGACGCTTCATCTTCCCTCCCGGATGCCCCGACCGGTCCCGGCGGCGGCATACGCCGAACGCGACAGCCCATATACCAGAACTGGCCGGCGACCCCAAGAGGAGAACCCCGCCCGGTTCGGGATGATCGTGGAGGGTGCGGGATCGCACGGCCGCAGGGTCCGCGGTGGTGGGGCTCCGCGCGAAGACGCGGACCGGTGCGCGCCGAGCGACCGCGGGACCCGCGGCGGCGGCCGCAGCCGCCCGGCGGATCGGAATCGCCTCACGGAGAGGACAACTGGCGCAGCAACTGCCGCGGCACCACGGTCCTCCGCTCGCCGGCCCGCAACCGGACGATACTCAGGGACTGTCGCCCCGCCGCCTCGAATCGCAGTTCGTGCTCTCCCGCCGGCAGCTCGACCCGCACCGGCGCGACGCCCTGGCGGACGCCGTCCACGAAGACGACCATCTCGACCGCCGCGTCTTCGGGTCGCGGCACCACCAGCACCGCCGGCCCGCCGCTCGGAGCCCCCGCATCCCGCAGCGCCCCCGCCGAACGATCCGCCGGCGGGAGGACGCGCCGGCCGGCGTCGGGTTCCGCGGCCGTTTCCGGAACGACCGCCGCCGCGTCGCGTCGCATCGAGGGCGCCACCGCCACGACGGCGGCGTCCGGAAACGCCGGCCCGGCCGTCTCGACGCGCACCGCCGGCGCCGCGTCGGCCTCCCCGGCCGCCGGCGAGACCGCCGCATCCGGGCCCCCCGCGACCGAGACCGTCTCGCCCGACTCGACCGCCCGCCGCGGGGCCCCATTTGCGTCCGGTTCCTCGACCCTGCCGGCGACCGGCGCAACGACCGCCGCGTCGGCCTCCCCCACCGCAGGGAAG
>JAAZOP010000096.1 GCA_012797735.1 Myxococcales bacterium | reverse complement strand
GGCCGGCCGCGCGGCCCCGGGCGGTCCGGCGCGGGGCGGCGGGGCGGGTCGGCGCGGCCGGTTCGAGTCCTGCCGCCTGCGGCGGCCATGCGCCATCGCCGGGTCCGCCGATTCCGGTCGTGTTCCCCCGTGCTGGACCCCGTTCGGGGCGGCATGGTACACGGAGCGGACATCGGGTGCGGGACGTAGCATGGCGGGCGGAGGAAGTCACGGAACGGGCGAGCGGCGGGCCGCGGGGGGGCGCGGCGGCGACCTCCGGTCGCGGGAGGGAGCGCCGGCGGCGGGCTGGACCGGAACCTCGTACCGCGGCCTCGGGCTCCGGCCGCAGATCGTCCTGAGCCTCGCGGTGCTGATGGGGGCGATCCTCGGCCTGTTGGCGCTGGGGATCCACGTCCTGGTGCCGGTGGGGGTCCGTCGCGAGGTTTCCGCGGCGCGGTTGGCGATGGTCGAGGTGATGGCGCGGGACCTGGCGCGCCGGCACCACGACCCGGCGTCCGCGCGCGGGGCGTTGCGGGAGGCGCTGGCGGCGCCTGCGGTGGATGGGGTCGCGGTGTGGGACCGCGATGCCGGGCTGGTGGCCGCCGGCGCGCCGCCCGGGGCGCGGCCGTTTCCCGGGGGGTGGGGTCCGAGCTTCCACGCCGCGCGGCGCGAGCCGGAGGGGACGGCGACGGTGGTGTTCGCGGCGTCGCCGGACCGGGCGGGGAGCGCGGCGGTGCGCGTCCACGCCGGCGTCGCCGGCGATTCGTTGCGCTCGCTGGAGGCCCTGCTGCTCGGCTACCTCGGTCTCACCGCGCTGGCGGTCGTCGTCTTCGGCTACATCTCGCTCACCCGCCTGATCGTCCGGCCGCTCGACCGCCTGACCCGCGCCGCCCGGCGGCTCGGGAGCGGCCGCGAGGTCGAGCCGGTCGCGGCGGCGGGCGGGCGGGAGATCGTGGAGTTGACGGAGACCTTCAACGCGATGACGCGCGAGGTGGTGGGGCAGCGTCGCGAGCTGGAGGAGCAGGTCGCGCGCCTCGAGCGGCTCAACCGGGAGCTGGCGCTGGCCCAGGAGCAGGTGGTCCGTTCGGCCAAGCTGGCGTCCGTCGGGCGTCTGGCCGCCGGCGTGGCGCACGAGATCGGGAACCCGCTGACGGTGATGCTCGGCTTCTTCGACGTGCTCGAGACGATCGAACCGATGGCGCCGGCGGCGCGCGAGCACCTGCGGACGATGCGGCAGGAGGCCGAGCGGGTGAACCGCACGATCCGGGATCTGCTCGACTACGCGCGGGCGAATCCGGAGCCGGTCGAGGCGCTGGCGGTGGGCGAGGTGATCGACGGCACGGTCGGGCTGCTCGCCCCGCAGAAGCCGTTCCGGGCGATCGAGATCCAGGTCACGGTGCCGTCCGACCTGCCGCCGGTCCGGGCGAACCGCGACCGGCTGCGGCAGGTGCTGGTCAACCTGCTGCTCAACGCCGCCGACGCGATCGGGCCGGAGCGGGCGGGGACGATCGAGCTGCGCGCCGAGCCGGCGGCGCTGGCGGACGGGCGATCCGCGGTGCGGATCCGGGTGACGGACAACGGCCCGGGCATTCCGCCCGAGCTGCTGGGCGCGATCTTCGACCCGTTCGTGACGACCAAGTCGCCCGGCGCCGGCACCGGCCTCGGGCTGTCGGTGTGCGAGGGGATTGTCGAGGGGCTGGGCGGGACGATCCGGGCTTCGAACCGCCCGGAGGGCGGGGCCTGCTTCGAAGTGGTGCTGCCGGCGGCCGACTGACCGAGGCGTCGCGGCGGGCGGAGGGGCCGGTCGGGCCGGGCGAGGCCGCTCCGGCGCGGGGGCGGTCTGGCATCCGAGAGCGCCGGGGGAGGCGCGCACGCCGGGGGAACCGCGCCGTCCGGTTCCTCCGGGGGCTACGGGCAGGTGGCGGTGGAGGCGTTGAGGACGCCGGGGAAGGGATCGACCGTGCCGCTGGCGGTGAAGGAGGGGGAATCGATGCGGATGCGGCCGGCTGCGCCGTTGCCGCCGAACTGGTCGGTGGCGCCGCCCTCGGGGCCGCCGTCGCCGCCCCGCGGGAAGCCGGTCGCGGGAGACGGCGCATTCGGGCGCCTGCGTCGCGTCGCCGCAGGCGCCGAGCAGGTGTGCGGCGAGGATGCCGGTGGAGAGGGCGAGCGTGTGCAGGGTGCAACGCATGCAAACTCCCGTCGGTCCGGGCCCGGCCCGGCCGCACGGTGCCGATGATAGGCCAGGAAGGGGTGGGCTTCCATCGGTCGGAGCGCGGGAGAGCGCCGCGCCGGGAGTCGGCGCAAGGTTCCGTCGAACGTCGGGTGGGGCCGTGCGGTGGATTGCGTCAGATCTCGACGACGGCCTGGAGCCACAGCTCGTGGCGCAGGTCGTCGAAGGCGTCGTCGGCCGGGGTGAGGGCGGACTGGGAGGCGTTGAACAGGTAGTTCAGGCGGATCTGGGAGTGCAGGCCCTCGAGGAAGAAGTGGGGGCCGACGGTGAGGCGCAGCGTGTCGTTGTCGTCGTTGTCGATGTCGCCGTCCCAGTAGTCGAGGCGGGCGATGAACTCGAAGTCGGCGCCGGCGCCGAGGAGGTCCTTGAACAGGTAGCCGACGTGGAACCAGCCGCCGAGCCCGTCGGTGGTCGCCTCGGAGCGGGTGCCGGTGCCGGTGTCGAGGGTCCGGACGGTCGAGTGCCGGTAGGCGAACTCGCCCATGATCTTGAGCCCCTCGATCATCGTGAACTCGGCTTCGAAGACGGCGAAGTAGTTCGAGTCGTTTTCCAGGGTGTGGTCGTCGGCGGCGACGGCGAAGAAGTTGCCGTCCGAGGCGAGCGAGGCGGGGAATCCGGCCCAGAAGTCGGCGGCGAACAGCAGGCCTTCGAGCGGCTTGACCTGCGCGCGGGCGAAGAAGTCCTTGGGGTCGTTCTCGTCGGCGAAGTTGCTGAAGGTGAGGCGCGTGAGGTCCGGGTTGCGCTGGAAGCCGTTGAACACGCCGAGGTCGAGCTGGAAGACCGGGGTCAGCTTCTGCGTCAGGAACAGTCCGACCATCCGCCCCGTGTTGTTCGCCGGGGAGAACGGCTGGCGGCGGTCGCCGGTGGGGGCGTTGAAGAGGTACAGAGGGTAGTTGATCGCCTCGAGGCGCGAGACGAGGCGCGGGAGGATCAGGGTGAACGGCGGCAGCGTGCGTCCCACCGTGATCGCGGTGGAGATCCCCTCGCCCTCGGGGATGACGTAGCTCATCTTGGCGTCGAGCACGAACTCGGGGTTGGTCGCGTCGCCCTGGAAGGCGTAGGTCAGGTTCGGGCTGAGCAGGTTGCCCTTGAGGATGATCCGGGCGCGCTGGAGCTGGAAGTCGTAGTGGTTGTTCGCGAAGGTGTCGTCCAGGTCGTTCACGGTGCCGCTGGCGTCGCGGTCGAGGTCGGAGCCGTCGAAGCGGGCGCCGAACAGCGTCTGCAGGATCATCGAGACGGTCAGCGAGCCGTAGTTCGAGTTGATCACGGTCTGGCCGGGTTCTGCGGCCCGGACCGGTGCCGCGGCGGCGATGCCGCAGGCGGCGGCGAGAGCGATGACCGAGCGCATCATGGTTCCGTTCCTCCTTCCTTGTCCGGTTCCACCCATCCGCCGGCCGCCGGTCTCCGCGCTAGAGGCGGAGGAACTCGTCCGGCCGGACGACTTCGAGGTCGGTGACATACCACCGATCGGCGCTCTTGCGGAAGAGGACGCGAATCGGCTGGCGGTACGGTCGTCCGGCCTCCTCGAACAGCAGTTCGGCGGAGGCCCGGGCGCGGTCGCCCTCGACGGCGACGTCGTCCTCCTCGACGCGGATCCGCAGCGTGGGGGTGCCGGACCAGCCGGACCACTGGCGGGCCAGGGCGCGCAGTCGTTCTTCCTCGCCGGCGCCGAAGGAGTACCGTTCGCCCCAGCCGCGGGCGTTGAAGCCGAACTCCGCCAGCCGAACCTCCTCGAGGATCGCCTCGACGTTGCGTTCGCGGGCGCGCGCGGTGAGTCGTTCGAGTTGTTCGACGATCCGTTCCTCGTCGGAGACGACGAGCCAGTCGGCGACGCGGCAGACGAGGTAGCCGAGGCCGAAGACGGCGACGGCGAGGCCGAGGTAGTGCCAGCGGGAGAGCCGGAACTCGCGCGCCGTTCGTATCTCCGGCGGCAGCTTGCGGCGGGGCGCGGCAACTCGTTGCGGCACGTGTCGGTCTCCCGCCGGCGCGCGGGCGCCGCTCAGACGGTGACGACCTCGCGGTACTCGCCGAACACCTTGCGCAGGACGCCGGAGATCTCGCCGATCGAGGCGAGCGCCTCGACGGCGGCCAGCACCTGGGGCATCAGCTCGCCCTTCGGGTCGCGGGCGGCCGTCTCGAGTCGTTCGAGGGCCGCGGCCCAGGCGCGGGGGTCGCGCTTGGCGCGGACGGCCCGCACCCGTTCGACCTGTTCCCGCTCGATCTGCGGGTCGATCCGCAGCGTCCTGGGTTTCGGCGCGTCGGAGACGAAGTCGTTGACGCCGACGACGGTGCGCAGTCCGCTCTCGACCTCGAGCTGGAAGGCGTAGCTGGTGTTCTGGATTTCGCGCTGGACGTAGCCGGCCTCGATCGCGGCGACCATCCCGCCCATTTCGTCGATCTTGCGGAGGTACTCGCGCGCCCCGCGTTCGATGCGGTCGGTGAGGGTTTCGACGAGGTAGCTGCCGGCGAGGGGGTCGACGGTGTCGGCGACGCCGGTCTCGTAGGCGACGATCTGCTGGGTGCGGAGGGCGAGGGTGACGGCCTCCTGGGTCGGGAGCGAGAGCGCCTCGTCGAAGGAGTTGGTGTGGAGCGACTGGGTGCCGCCGAGGACGGCGGCGAGGGCCTGGAAGGCGACGCGGACGGCGTTGTTGAGCGGCTGCTGGGCGGTGAGGGTGCAGCCGCCGGTCTGGGTGTGGAAGCGCAGGGCGAGGGCCCGCGGGTTGGTCACGCCGAATCGTTCGGCGAGCAGGCGGGCCCAGAGGCGGCGGGCGGCGCGGAACTTGGCGACCTCCTCGAGGAGGTTGTTGTGGGCGGCGAAGAAGAAGGAGAGTCGCTCGCCGAACGCATCGACCTGCAATCCGGCATCGATCGCGGCCTGGACGTAGGCGAGGCCGTCGGCGAGGGTGAAGGCGACCTCCTGGACCGCGTTGCAGCCGGCTTCGCGCATGTGGTAGCCGCTGATCGAGATCACGTTCCACTTCGGCACGTGGCGGCCGCACCAGGCGAAGATATCGGTGATCAGCCGCATCGAGGGACGCGGCGGGTGGATGTAGGTGCCGCGCGCGACGTACTCCTTGAGCACGTCGTTCTGGATCGTGCCGCCGAGCGTCGCGGGGTCGATGCCGCGGCGTTTCGCCGCCGCGACGTACATCGCGAGCAGCACGGCGGCGGTGGAGTTGATGGTCATCGAGGTGGTGACCTTGTCGAGGGGGATCCGGTCGAACAGCAGTTCGATGTCCTCCAGCGTGTCGATCGCGACGCCCACCCGGCCGACTTCGCCCTCGGCGTGGGGGTCGTCCGAGTCGTAGCCGGTCTGGGTCGGCAGGTCGAAGGCGACCGACAGCCCGGTCTGGCCCTGTTCGAGCAGGTAGCGGAAGCGCTCGTTGGTTTCGCGGGCGGTGCCGAAGCCGGCGTACTGGCGCATCGTCCAGAGGCGGCCGCGGTACATGTTGGGTTGCACGCCGCGGGTGAACGGCGGTTCGCCGGGCAGTCCGAGGTCGCGGACGGGGTCGAGCGCGGCGGTGTCGAGGTGCGTGTACAGCGGCGCCGCGTCCGTGCCGTCCGAGAACGCCGGCGCGCGCTTGCGCGGCTTCGCCTTCGCCTCGACCTTCGCCAGCCGCTCCTTCCAGGCTTCCCACCGCTTGCGGAAGTCGTCGTGTTCCGTCATTTCGCGCTCCTGTTCGCGGGACGCGGGGTCCGCCCGCGGCGTCCCGGGAAGATCAGCGGGTCGTCTGCACCGTCTTCTTCTTGCGGAGGATCGCCAGCAGCCGGTCCGCGACCGCGGCGGCCACCACGCGGTATCGCGCCAGCTCGCCCCGCACGACCTCCGTCGCCTTCTCGGTCAGCGTCACGAACACGCCGGCCACCCGGCCGCCGAGCGTCACGGGAATCAGCACGAGTTGCGGTGGGGGCGTCCGCGTTCCCTGCGGCTTCATCGGCAGCGCCCCGACCTCGAGCACGCGGGTCTCGCCGTCCGCCAGCGATCGATCGAGCGCCTCGAAGGCGCCGGGACGCAGCTCGCCGCCGTCGCCGTACAGCGCCTTCCAGTGTTTTCCCGCGCGGTGGACGCGGAGCACGCTCTCCTGACGCGTCACGAACGCGGCGGGGCCGACCAGCTCTTCCAGCGCGAAGAGCGCGGAAGCGGTGACGGCGTCCCGGTCCTCCAGCTTCGAGATCCGCTCGCGCAACCGCTGGACCGCCTGCTCGGAGACGGGCAGGAGTCCCGGGATGCCCGGCGAGGAGGGGGAGAAGGGGCGGGAGACGCCGAGGCGCGGCGTGCTGACGCGCGGCCGGCCGGCCTCGCCCGGCGGCTGCGACGGCGTTCGTACCGGCGCCACAGCGGTGGGAGCCGGGGGCGGGATGGCGGGCCCGGGCTTCGGGGCGGCAAGACCGATCGGCAGCGTCGTCGCGCCGTGGCGCGCCGCGGCGGCGATCGGTCCGGGCGGCGGGATCGCCGGGCCGGGTTGTCGGGGCGGAGGCGAAACCGCCGTCACGTCGTCGGCCGGCGCCGGAACCTCCGGCAGCGGGCGCGCCGCCGCGGGCGTCCGATACTGGAACGCGGTGCCCGTCCGGGGGCGCGCGGCCTCCGGGATCGGCGGCGGCATGAAGGGAACGGGCCTTGGGGTCGGGGCTTCGGCCGGCGTCGAGACCGGCGCCGAGCGGCGGAGGGGGGTGATCCGCGGTTCGGTGTCCGGCTCCGCCGCCGCCTGGGGCGTCCCGGTCTGTCCCGGCGAGGGCGCGGCGGGCGGCAGCGTGGCGAGCAGCCTGGCCGGCGGGGGTTGCGCGGCGGTCGCCGCCGCTCCCGCGGGGGCCGGCCGGGACGTGGGTGGCGTCGCGACGACCGTCGCTTCCTGGACCGCCGGCGGAGCGTCCCCGGTGACCGCCGTTCCGATCGCCGACGCCGTGCGCTTCGTCTGCCGCTCGAGCCGCGCCAGGGCCGCCTCGAGCTTCGCCAATTCGCCCGAGGCCGGCGGTTGCGACTTGCGGCGGCCGGCGATCAGATCGACCGGCACTTGGCTCAGGTCGTCGGGCGAGTCGCCGACCGGGGCGCGTCGGCGACGCAGCAGCGGGATGGCGGAGTCGGTGTCGGCCTCGCCCGGGGCGAGCGACACGGTCGCCGCGACCGGTCCGGCGCCGGCGCCGCCGACGTAGCTTGGGGTCAGGATGTTGAAGTACCGCAGCAGCGCCCAGGAGATCACGCTTTCCGGGGTCGCCAGCGGCGTGACCTTGCATCGCGTGTGCCGTTCGATCGCCGCGATCGCCTCGGCGTCCAGCGGGTCGGCCATCGCGACGGTGAGTTGGGCGCCCTGCAGCGCGACCGGGACGGCGCGGTGCCGTTCGATCAGCGGTGTGGGGAGGAGCCCGAGGGCGAAGGAGGAGGCCTTGGCGAGCAGCGCCTGGTCGGCGACGCCGATGCCCGGCACGGCCCGGCGGCAGGCCTCGACGATCTCCTCCTCCTTGACGTGCTTGAGCCGGACGAGGTTGAGCCCGAGGCCGCCGCGCAGCTCCCGTTCGAGCTGCCGGGCCTCCGCGATCTGGGCGGCGGTGACGAGCCCCTGGGCGACGAGCGCCTGTTCGAGCGTCTGCATCCGTTCGTCCGACCTCGCGGGCGAAGCCGCCCGGCGGGCAGGGGTACTTTGGCCCCAGCGGGCGGCGGGTGTCAACGAGCGGGAGCGGGACGAGCGGGACGAGAGTTCGCCCACGACCACGATCGTCCACGACCGCGACGGAGCCGGCCGTCGGGAAGGGGTTGCCGCAGGCGCGGGGTGGCCGGTACGATGGCCGGGTGAGAGTCGAACGGACGAGTGCGACCTCCTGGCGGTTCGTGATGGTACTGGCGCTGGCCGGGGGGCTCGGGGCGTGCGGCCCGCGAACGGGGACGACCGTGCCGGGCGGGGAGTCGGACGCGGCGGAGCCGGGCCCGGATCCCGCGCAGGTGGCGGCCGAGTGCGAGAGCGCGTTTGCGGCGGCGCTGGCCGCGCGGACCGATCGGGTTCTGGCGGCGGTGGACGGCGGCGCCGTCCGGTCCGAGGCGCTCGAGGCGGTGTTGCAGCGGATGGCGGGCGACGCGCGTCTGTCGGCGGCCGGGCGCGGGCTGGTCGATGCCGTCGCGGCGCATCCGGCGGTCCAGCAGCAGATCACCGACGCGCTCGTGCAGTCCGCCGCGGACCTCGGGGCGCTGGTGTCGCTCGGGTCGGCGCTGTTCTCCGGCGGCGGGAACCTGCAGGACCGGGCGGAGCGGGCGCTGGCCGGTTCGATCGGGGCGTTGGTCGAGGCGGCGGAGCGGACGGCGCTGGCGGAGCGGATGCTGGCGCTGGCCGAGGTCCGGGGGTTGCTGGTGGAACTGCTGCCCGACGCGCCGTTCGAGCGCGCGATGGGTCCGGCGCGGGAGGCACTGTCGGGCACGCGGGCGGCGCAGGACGCGCGGCTGCGGTTGATCGTTCCGGGCGACCCGGAGGCGACCCGGGAGGCGGCCGACCGCTGGGCGGCGCGGCCCGCGGGGGTCGGGTGTCGGCCGGTGGTGCGGAGTTTCCCCCTGGGCGCCGCGGCGGCCGAGCTGGCGTCGGTCCGGGAGCTGGCCGCGGCCGCGGCCGAGCGGCTGCTGGCGGCGCCCGCCGTGCGCGAGGAGACGGTGGCGCTGGTGCGGGACCTGATGGCCGACGCCGCCTTCCGCCTGGCGCTCGACGAGCTGCTGGTGCGCGTGTTGCGCGAGGAGCCGCAGGCACGGCTCGTGGAAGCGGCCCTGCCCGTGCTGGGCGCGGAGGCGGTTCCGCGCGCGGTGGCCGCGTGGGCGACGCGCCTGGCGCGCCGGCGCGCCGAACTGCCCGACCTGGGGGCCGACCTGGAGCGGGTCGCGGCCGACCCCGAGCTGGGCGACCTGCTGCTGCGATGGCTGGACGTGCTGGTGCTTTCCGAAGGCTGCGTGGAGCTGTAGCGCGGCGCTCGACCGAACGACGGCCGGCGCGGCGGAGGTCGGGCGTCGTCCGATCAGGGGGCGGCGTCGGGGTTCGACGCCCGCAGGCGTCGCAGGGCCCCTTCCGGGTCGGCGAGGAACGCGTCGCGGTGGTCGGCGAGGCAGAACCACCACGTCTTGCCCCCGTACTCGGCCGACGCCGCGGCTTCCGAGCGCCTGAGCCGCACGCCGCAGAACGGATCGACCACGATCTCGCCGGCGTCGCCGGGCGCCGGCGCGGCGGTGGTCGAGGTCGCCTCGGCGTCCGGCGCGGCGTCGCGCGTCTCGGCCTTGCGCGCGCAGCCGGCGGCGCCGGCGGCGGCGAGCAGGGCCAGGGGGAGCCAGCAGCGTCTCATCGGGGCACCTCCCGTTGGTCGAGCACCCGTTGCAGGAAGGCCTCGACGCGGGTGGCGACGTGGGTATCGCCGAGGCCGTCGTAGGTCAGGGTGAGGACCGGGCGGCCGGGGTAGGCTTCGCGGAGCGGGCGGAACGCCGATTCGGAGAGGACGCCGACCATGCAGCCGTGGCAGACGACGGAGAGCACGCCGAGCGCTCCGGCTTCGAGCTGTTCGACGGCCTTGGAGACGTTCAGCGCGAGCATCGCCTCGACGGGGCGTCCGAGGTAGGGCCGGGCGAGGGCGACCGCCTCGCGGTAGGTCCGTTCCAGGCGCGGGAGCGGCCCGAGCCGGCGCAGCGGCATGATGGTCCAGAGGCCGGAGAAGCGTTGCCACGTTTCGAGCAGGGCGCTGCGGAGGACGAAGCGGTGGTCGCCGCTGCGCCGTCCGTCGTGGACCCACTCGCCGGGGACGTAGGCGGCGATGTCGGTGATCGTCGGCGGCACCAGCACGCGGCAGCCGGCCTGTTCGATCGTGCGGACGAGGTAGCGGTTGGCGGCGTCGTTGGCGCGGGTGAAGACGTCGCCGACCAGCCCGACGGCCGGCCGCGGTTCGGGAGGCCGGCGCGGGGCGGCGGCCAGGAGTTCGACGGCCCGTTCGACGGCCGGGCGGACGCGGTGGCGGGCGACGCCGTCGCCGATCAGGTCGGCGGCCTGCCGGCGGGCGCGGTCGGTGGCGCCGGGCTCGAGTTCGAACGGGCGCAGGTCGGCGGCGAGCTGGATCAGCGCTTCGAGGGCGGCGAGGCCTTGCCAGAAGGCGGCGAGCAGGGGGACGCCGGCGCCGGAGGTCAGTTCGCCGAAGTGGGGGTTGTAGATCACGAGGTTCTCGGCGCCGAGGCGTCGCGCGGCGGACTCGAATCCCCGCCCGTACTGGCCGAGCAGGCAGGCGCCCTCGCTGGCCGGGACGTAGAAGGCGAGCCGCGCCGGGTCGGCGCCCGGCTGTTGCAGCGCGCGGACCAGGTCGCCGGTGAAGTAGGCGAACGGGTTGCACTCCTGTCCGCCCGAGAACTCGCGTCCCAGCGCCAGGCTCGACTCATCGATCTCCGGTCCGAGGCGCGCGTCCAGGCCCATCGCCTCCAGGAAGCCGCGGAAGACCGCCGCGGCGTCGCTGAAGCGCGAGACGACGATCGTGCGGTTCCGGACGTCCTCGCGGCGGCCGGTGGTCCAGGGAGCCCAGCGTTCGAGCGGTCCGGCGTGGGGGCGCGGGGGCGGGGCAACCGGGCCGGGGGCGGCGCCGTCGTCCACCGTCTTGCGCGGCGAGGTCGTCGCGGCCGGGCGGGCGCGCCGCCACGGTTCGTCCACCGCGTGCCGGAACGCCTCGATCCGCGTTTCCAGTCCCGCCTCGGCCTGGTGTTCGTCGAACTCGAGGGTCAGGTGCGGGCGGGCGCCCAGCGCTTCCTCGAGGAAGCGGACGACGAAGGCGTCGGGGCCGCAGCCGAAGCAGGTGAGGACGACGGGGAAGGCGTCGTCGCGCGCCGCGGTCCAGGCGGCGGCGCGGAGCAGGTCGCGGTTCGAGCGCCAGCCGATGCAGGCCCAGCTCGGGCCGAGCGGCGGGGCGTCGGGGACGAGGTCGAAGGGGAGGGGGAGAAAGCCGGCGCGGGCCAGCCGGCGGGCGAGCTGGAGGTTGAGGTACGGGTCGTGGACGACGTAGGGGTGGCCGAGCAGGACGGCGACCGTGGCGTCGGAGTGCCGTTCGAGGAAGCGCCGTCCGAGGGCGCGCAGTTCGCGGCGGTAGGCGAGGTAGGCGTCGAGGCCGCGGCGGGCGGCGGCGACGGCGGCGTCCGGGTCGAGCCGTTCGCGGCGGGCGAACTCGGCGAGCAGTCCGCGGAACAGGGAGCTGCGGGGGTCGAGGATCAGCTCGGGGGCGACCAGGCGCGGGCCGCCGCCGCGGCGTCGCAGCGACGTCGGGCGGTCGGGCAGCGGGCGGTCGCCGAGCAGCCGGCGCACGGCGCGTTCGAGCTTCGACGGCGTGGCGTCGGCGCGGCCGCGGTGGTGGTCGGGCTCATCGACCAGGGAGGCGGCGCAGGCCAGATCGCCGGCGGTGAGGCCGTACATGCAGGGGTAGCGCCGGCCGACGCGGCTCGGCTCCCGCGGCGCGACGTCCGGGTCGGCCTCGGGGACCGACAGCAGCGTCGGCAGGAACACGGCGGGGATGCCGGCGTCGGCGAGCTCGCCGGCGTGGCCGAGCAGGAGCTTGGCGGGCAGACACGGCTCGGCGGTGAGCGCGTGGGCGGCGCGGAGCAGGGTGGTGCGGCGCGACGGTCCGGACGGGACGGGTTCCCAGCCGAGGGCTTCGAGGAAGGTGCGGAGGAAGGGGTAGAGGTCGTGCGCGAGGATCCCGCGCGGGACGCCGATCCGGCCGCGGGGCGCCGGCGCCTCGGGGTCGCGGGGCGGACCGGTCCACAGGCGTTCGCGTTCGGCGAGGAGTTCCGCGGCGGCGTCTTCCCGCGCGCGGGCGCCGGGGACGAGCCGGGCGCGGTCGTGGCGGCCGCAGGCGCCGCCGAGGGTGACGGGGCGGTCGTCGTCGGCGCGCAGGACGGTCAGTTCGCAGCGGTTGTCGCACAGCTTGCAGGTGGTGGCGCGCGCCGGCGGTTCGGGGGCCGCGGCGAGTTCCGCCAGGCTCCGGCGGGCGGCGTTGTCGGGGGCGGAGAGGGCCGCGCCGAGCGCTCCGGAGACGGCGGCGTGGGGGTGCACGCGGACGGGCCGGTCGAGCGCCTGGCGGAAGGCGGCGACGACGGCGGTGTTGGCGGCGACGCCGCCCTGGAACACCGGCCGGTCGCCGAGATCGACCGGGCCCCGCACGCGGCGCAGGTAGTTCTCGACGACGGCGTGCGCCAGTCCGGCCAGGAGGTCGGCGCGCGAGGCGCCGTGCTGCTGGTGGTGGACGAGGTCGGCGTCCATGAACACGGCGCACTTGCCGGCGAGCCGCGCGGGGGCGGTGGAGGCGAACGCCTGTTCGGCGAAGGCTTCGATCGGGGTGTCGAGCCGCGCGGCCTGTTCCTCGAGGAACGAGCCGGTGCCGGCGGCGCAGAGGCGGTTCATCGCGAAGCGCGCGACGCGGCCGCCGGACAGGGCGATCGCCTTGGCGTCCTGGCCGCCGATCTCGATCACGCCGGTCAGGTCGTCGCCGAACGCGACGCGCGCGCCGCGGGCCTGGGCGGTGATCTCGTCGATCGTGGCGTCGGCGCCGAGCCACAGGGCGACGAGGTGGCGTCCGGAGCCGGTGGCGCAGAGGCCGGTGACCTCCGCGGTCGGGTGCTGCCGGTGGAGGGCCTCGAGGACCTCGCGCGCGGCGCGCAGCGGGCGGCCGCGGGTCGGGAGGTAGGCCGAGGCGGCGACGCGGCCGTCGCCGTCGAGGAGCACGGCCTTGGTGCTGGCGGAGCCGATGTCGATGCCGAGGCGGAAGGGTCCGCGGGCCCGGCGGGTGCGGGGACGGGGGGCCGGCGCCGGCGGCGGGGGTGCGAGCCGCGGGGCGGGGGACTCCTGGAGCGGGGCCTCGTCGGGCACGCCGGCGAGGAGGCGCGAGAGGGTGGCGCGTCCGCCGCGGCGGCCGGCGAGGAGGGCGGCGCCGACGGCGCCCATCGCCACCGGCCGTTCCGGGAGTTCCACGCGTTCGGGGGGCAGATCGAGCACGGCGGGGACGGCGGCGCGCACGCCGGCGGAGAGGGCGACGCCGCCCTGGAGCAACAGCGGCGCGGGGACCTCGCGACCCCGGGCGAGCGTGGCGACCACGTTCCGCACCAGGGCGTGGCAGACGCCGGCGCAGATGTCGGCGGCCGGCACGCCGCGCTGCTGCAGGTGGATCATGTCGGTCTTGGCGAACACGGCGCAGCGGCCGGCGACGGTGGCGGGGGCGGTCGAGGAGGCGGCGAGGCGGCCGAGCTCGGCGGCGTCGAGGCCCAGGCGGGCGGCCTGCTGGTCGAGGAACGCGCCGGTGCCGGCGGCGCAGAGGTCGTTGAGGGCGTGGTCGAGGATCCGGGGCTCGCCGGTGCCCGGCAGCCAGATCATCTTGGCGTCCTGCCCGCCGATCTCGAGCACCGTGCGGACGTGGGGGTGGAAGCGGGCGGCGGAGCGCGCGTGCGCGACGATCTCGCTCACCCGTCCCGCCGGGTCGGGCACCAGGCTCTTGCCGGAACCGGTGGCCACGACGGTCACCTCGAGGTCGCCGTGGCGGGCCAACGCCTCGGCGAGCAACCGGCGGAGCGCCTCGGCCGGCCGGCCCTGCGTCCGCAGGACGCGGGCATCGATGACCCGCTCGCCGTCGAGCAGCGCGAGCTTGGCGGTGACCGAGCCGATATCGATGCCGAGGAGCAACATCGGGTCGGATCTGAGGGCCGCGCCGTCCCGGCGTCAAGGACATTCCCGGCGGGGATGCGGCGGGCTTGAACGTCCCGGGACGGCTCGACTAGGCTTCCTGGAGCTCGAGGAGGTGCGCATGCGGTTCGGTCGTTGGTGCTGCGCGGTTTCCGGTTCCCGGCGTCGTCGCGAGGTCTGGCTCGTGGTGCTGGCGGCGTCGCTCGTGGGATGCCCGCCGCCGGTTCCCGAGGCGGCGGAGCCGCTGACGGCGCTGGTGCCCGAGTCCGCGACGGGGCCGGAGGCCTCGACGGCGCAGAACGCCGAGGTGGCGGCGGCGAAGCAGCGCATCGTGCCGTACGAGGTCGAGCAGGGGGGGACGGTGTACGCGATCCGCGACCTGCTGGGTCTCCTGCCGCGGGTGGGGAATCCCCGCGAGCGCGCGGAGGCGACGTTCGTGGCGGCGGGGGCGACGCTGGAACTGGTGCTGTACGTCGACCTGACGCGCGACGACCGGCCGCTCGGCGGGCTGCGCGACGCCTGGGGCGCGGCCGACCGGGACGGGGTCGTCGCCGCGGTGGCGGGGCGGCTGGCGGAGTTGCGCGCGACGGCGTTTCTCGCGGCGCCGGCGGAGAACGCGCTGGTCGTGGCGGGGGCGCTGCGGGCGGCGGACCACGCGGCGGGGGCGGACTTCGCCCGGCTCAACGCGATGGCGTCCGCGGACGGGCCGTTCGGCTTCGCCGCGAGGGTCCTGTTGCTGGAGTTGCACGAGGCGCAGATCGCGCGATGGGCGAGCGACGGGCCGGGGGAGTTGCTGGAGGCGGCGGGGACGTGGAGCGCCGGGTTGCCGGAGGCGACCGGCGAGGCGGTCGCGGGGTTGGAGGAGCCGTCTCGCGCCGTCGTGCGCCTGCTGCAATTCGCCTCGGCCAACGCGGCGGCGGTGCGAGCCGCGTCCCCCGACGAGCCGCTCGCGGCGCTGCTGGCGGGCTGGATCTCCGGCCGGACGCTCGGCACGCGGCCGATCGCGTTCGTGCCGCCGCTGTCGACGGCCGAGCTGCCGGAGGCGGGGGCGCGGCTGGCGGTGGTCGAACGGTCGGGGACGTCGCCGGCGTCGCGGCTGTGGGCCTCCGTGACCGAGGACCAGGTGGTGGTGGGCCTGCGGGACGAGCTGTGGGTGTCGGCGGAGGGGGTCGAGCGGCGGGCGGGGTCGTTCGGCGCGGGCGGGGGATCGAGCGCAGCGTGCGCGCTGCCGCTGGCGGCGCCCAATCCGCGCCGGCCGTCGTGTCTGCAGGGCGCGTTGGCCGGGGCCGCGGGGGCCGCGGGCGGGACGGCGGAGATCGCGGTCGCGGTGGCGGCGGGGACGCCGTTGCCGGTGGTGGTCGATGTGCTCCGGGTCGCGGCGGCCTCGGGGATGCGCCGTTTGCAGCTGGTGGCGCTCGGCGCGGGCGGCTCGCCGGTGGGTTTCGCGGCCGAGTTCCGGGAGGACCTCGACCCGGCCGCGCAGGAGGCGACGGTCCGCGTGGCCCAGGGCGGCTTCTACGTCGGCAAGCGCGGGGACCTGTTGCAGATCACGCGCGTCGGGGGCGCCTACGACTACGCGGGGCTGGGGCGGCAGCTGGCGAGCCGGCGCGCTCCGTTCGTGGTGGCTCCCATTTCCAGCACGCCGTGGAGCGTCGTGCTGGAGACGCTGGCCGTGGTCGGGGAAGTGGCCGCGGCCGCGGGTGCGACCCCGGTCCTCGTCCCTCCTCCCGGTTGACGGATCCGGCGGGTCGGTCGGGTCAGACGACGCCGGCGAGGCGCAGGCGTCGGGCGGGGGCGGCCTCGGCGGGGCGGAGGACCATCCGGGAGAGGATCTGGGCGAAGTCGAGTTCCCGGGCGGCGGCGGCGAGCAGGTCGGCCTGCCGGCGGTCCCGGCGGGCCAACTCCTCGGAGACCACCCTTCGCGCCCCGCGAATCGTGCGGGACGCGGCGCGGAGCCCGCCGATCTCGTTCCGGTTGCGCCACAGGTTGCGGATCACGATCCGGACGACGTCGTCCAGCACGGACAGCGCGGTGCCCGGCCGGCCCTGGATCTGGAACGTGCCGTCGACCAGCAGCGCCTCGACCGGACGTTCGAGCATCGCGCGGAACAGGTCGCCCGCGGTGGGTACCGGCCGATCAGCGAGGAACCGGACGGTCACGCGGTCGAAGTCGTGGCTGTGCGCGTCGGAGCCGCCCCACGGGTGGAGGGGCGGCCGGCGTTCCGCGAGGATGCGTTCGGCCATCCGCCGGGCGAGGGGCCAGCGGAGCGCGGAGGCGCCGTCGAGGCGCCAGCCGGAGGCGACGCGGTTCTGGAAGCCGATGAAGTCTTCCAGGAAGCGGGTGCTGGCCGCCGGGAATCCGCCGTTGACGGTCTCGACGAAGCGGCCCCGGGAGATCACGTCGAGGGTCGCCTCGAGGGACAGGAAGTGGCCGTCGAACGGGTGGGCCAGCGCGCAGGCCAGGTTGCGTTCCCGGCAGAACTGCAGGACGCGGGTGGTCCGCACGCGCGGCAGTCCGGGCGCCCGGCACTCGGCGAACAGCTCGTCGATCTGCGCCTGGGCCAGGCCGTAGTAGCGTCCGAAGGGTCCCTCGACCGGTTCCGGTCCGCCGTAGACCAGCACCTCCGGCGCCTTGCGGTACTCGCCGTCGGTGTCCCGTTCTACGCACGCGATCTCCGCGCCCGCGGCGAGCCGGTGGTCGGCGGCCGCCGCCTGCAGGAGCGCCTCCGGCAGGCGGTGGCTGCGGTGGTTCATGTGGTCGGTGACGGTGATGAGGCCGATCGCCTCGGGGTCGTGCGGGTCGCCCAGCAGGCCGGCCAGGCGCGACACCGGCGTGAAGCACTCGGACCAGGTCACGCGCGTGTCCTGTCCCAGCGCCTCGCGGATCGCGCCGCCGATCATCTCGTCCATCTCCGAGGCGAGTCCGTTGGAAGCCTCGGTGTGGACGTGCGCGATCGTTCGAACCGGGTACCGTTGGCCCATCTGCTCCTCGAAACCGGCTCCTTTGCGAGCCGGGCGCGGCGACGGCAAGCAAGAACGATGCCTCCGCGCTCGTTCACCGCCGTCTATAACTACCCGGAATTCTGGAATTTCCACTCCGGGTAGCGATCGCAGGGGTGTGAAATATCACCACATGTGTGTCGAATCAACAACTCCATGGGCAGCGGGAGCAGGCTGCTGCGCGAGCGGCAGAGCACCGACTCGGCAAATCCCTGCACCTGCACGGGCAGGCTGCACTTGGGGCATCGCAGAGTCACCTGGACCACGAGTCCGTCAAGCTTCGGCATGCACCCCCCAGGGTGTCGCCGAAGTCCGCATCGCCGGCCGGCGCGAGGCTCCGCTGTGGCGAACCGTGCGACGGCGGGCCGGGGTGTATGCCGGTCAGCTCGCCTTTCCGCCCCGCTGACGCCGCAAGCGAGAAGCCTGTCGCTGGACGAGCCGGCCGTCGGCTTGCCTTGGTCCGGACTGTGATGTACAAGACTCGCCGTCGCCAAGGAACCGGGCGGCAAAGGAGGAAGTGGATGAAGGCAGCGATTCTGACCAGTGTGTGTGCTTTGGCTCTGGCGTGCGGCGGCTGTGGGAAGAAGGGCGAGGGCGGCGGCGGCGGCGGCGGAAGCGAGCCGGTCGCGTGTCCGCCGGCGGCCGTCACGGTGGACGGCCAGGCGGTTCCGGTGGCGCATACGTTGGCGTACCACGACAAGGCGGCCGATACCTGGGCGGTCATGTACTACAACCAGCCGGGCGCGACGTGCGAGGAGATCCTGGCGCCCAGCCGGACGGTGCCCCAGGGAGAGCAGGGCGGCGGTGTGTTCGGCGGCGGCGAGGGCCCCTTCGGGATGGGCGTCTCGTTCGAGTCCAACGCCAAGCTCGACGCCAAGACGCAGCTGGTGACCAAGACCGACAAGATCGGCGAGCCGGTGACGATCTGCGTGCCGCAGGCGGTCGAATGGGAAGGCAACGCCGGGGCGGTCAAGGGCAAGAAGATCTCCATCGTCGGCGCGTTCACCGGACCGTACTGCGGCGAGCGCTAGGCGAACGGCCAGCCGATTTCCGCGAGGGCCCGGAGCGGGGGTCCTGGTCCCTGGTCAACACCCACCAGGCCGGTCTCCTGGGACCGCTCGCCGAGCGTGTTTCGGGCGAACCGCTCATGCAATGGCGCGGCGCCGAGCGTCGTGCTCTCGGCCCGGACGCGCTTCGCGGCCGGACGTACGCGAACATCGGATCGTGGACCTTTCACTTCCCGGGCTCTCACAGCGTCTGCCCGGCGTAGAAGGTCCCGTGCCACTCGACTTGAGGGTGGCCTGTCGTCCGCCCTTCCGCCGCCGGCTACCGATCGGGGCGGTGGGGACCCGGTCCGGCGGGAGGGGGGGTCGAGCGGTTCGGGCGAGAGCGAGCGCGGCGGCGGCGATGCCGGCGATCACCAACGGCCACGCTGACGTCGAGGATCGAGCGCGAGCGCGAACGCGATCACGATCACGATCACGACCACGATCACGATCACGATCACGATCACGTCCACGTCCACGTCCACGATCACGAACGCGAGCGCGAGCGGGAGCGCGACCACGGACAGGACCGGGAGGAGAGAAGGAGCTATTCGAAGCGGGTGGTGAGAGGGACGGGGGGTGCGGTGGTGGAGGAGCCCGGGTGGACGACGAGCCAGCCGGTGGGGGTGGGGGAGCGGCGGTCGAGGGAGTGGCGGGGATCTTCGAGCAGGACGGCGAGGCGATAGCGGCCGGGCAGGAGGCCGTGGATCTCGAAGGTGCCGCCGGGGCCGGTGCGGGTGGCGGCGGCGGCGGCGAGGAGCATGAGGTTGACCGGCCGGCCCGCGGGGACGGCGGCGAACTGGCCGGCGAGCGGTTCGTGGAGGACGGCGACGGCGATGCCGGGGGCGGGGCGGCCGTCGACGGTCACGGAGCCGGCGAGCGAACCCGGGGGTGGAGGGGGGGCGACGGGGCAGTCGGCGAGGCGCGACTCGGGCAGGCCGGCGGCGCGGGCGTCTTCCTTGACGCGGGCGGCGCGGGCGACGTCGCCGCGGCCGGCGAGGGCGCGGCAGACATCGATCGCGGCGTTCCCGAGGTAGAGCCGGTCGTCGCCGGCGAGGACCTCGAGGGCGGTGGCGACAGGGGTGGAGGCGGGGGCGGGGGAACGCAGGGTGGCGGCGAGCCAGGCCAGCGGTTCGGTGGCGCCCGTCTCCTTCCACAGGGCGGCGGTGCGGCGGGCGTGTTCGGCGACATCGAAGCGGGCGAGCGGGGCGAGGGCGAGGAGCCGGCGGGCCGCGGCGCCGCGGAGGTCGCGCGGGTCGTGGAGACGGGCCGCCTCCTCGGCCGCGTGTTCGGCGGTCGTGCCGAGCGGTGGTGGGGCGGAGGCGAGACCGACGTCGGGGAGGGCGCCGCGGCGCAGGCGGGGGGTATCGGCGAGGAGGAGCAGGCGGACGGAGCGCTGGGGCAGGTCGAGGAATTCCTCCGGCGGCTCGTCGAGGCGGGCCAGCGGGCCGAAGGGGAGTTTGCAGAGCAGGACGAGGGCCAGGCCGACACCGCCGGCGGCGCCGAGGGCGGGGAGGGCGATGCGGGTGGGGGTGAGGGCGGCGACGGCGAGAGCCAGGGTGGCGGCGGTGAGGGGGACGTGCATCCAGAAGGTGAGGCGCACGGCGTCGTTCCACAGTTCGAGTTCGGAGAGGAGCCGGTGCCGGTCGGCGGCGGCCCGCCAGCCGACCTCGTCGTAGGGGGCGGCGAGGGCGAGCATCAGGACGTAGACGGCGGCGACGGCGGCGAGGGCGAGGACGAGGCGGCGGCGGGAGACGCCGGCGGGGAGGAGGCGGCGGCGGGCGGCGAGGGCGAGGACGAGGAACACGGAGGCCATGGCGCCGAGCACGCCGGCCTGCCAGGTCGAGGCGCCCGAGGTGTAGTACTCGTGGAGGGTCGCCAGGGTGTGGTGCTGCGAGGCCGGCATCGGGCCGTCGGGGAGGGAGGGGTCGGCGAGCGCGGCGACGACCTCGCCCGCGGCGACGTTGGCGGTGGCGAGGCCGGCGACGGCGCCGGCGACGAGGACGAGCAGGACGAGGATCACCTGGAGCAGGGCGCCGTGCACGTCGCGCGCGCGGTGCAGCCGGCTGACGTCGATCTCCCACGGCCGGGGCGCCGGAGCGTTCACGGCGGCACCAGTTCCTCGTCGGTGAGGTAGCGCAGCGTCTGGTTGAGGGCGGAGAGGGTGTGGTAGCTGTAGTCGGTGCGCATCTCGCTGTTGTTGATGCCGAACCGCACGCCGCCCCGGGCCCGGCCGGGGTTGGGGAGGAAGTGGTCGTTGCGGCCCGGCACGACGATCTGCTGGAGGGCGAAGCGGCAGCCCAGGACCGTGGCGCTGCGCATCCGTTCGAACCGCGGGTCGCCGAACCGCTTGGCGAGCGCGGCGGCGGCGGCGGTCCCTTCGGCGTAGACCATCGAGTGCATCGCGGGGAGCTCGAACTCCCACTTGAAGTACCCCCCGAGGTACTCGGGGAAGAAGGTGCGATCGGGGTCGAACAGATAGACGTCGGCGACCCACTCCGAGACGCGGATGCCGAACTCGGCGTATTCCTGCGCGCGCCGCGGGTCGTCGTCCCGGACGGCGAGCGCCATGTCGTTCATCGCCATCGAGATCCACGGGACGAACTGGACCAGGTCGGCGCGGCGCTGGTTCTCGTAGGTGCCGTCCGGCTCGCGGATCGCCGACTCCCGGTCGAAGTAGTTGCGTTCGTACTCCACGGCGAGCGCGAAGGCGGGGGGGATGCGCGGGTCGCCGGTCAGGCGGTAGATCCGGGAGAGGGCGAACAGGATCTCGCCGGGGTAGATCGTGGTCGAGCGGCGGTAGTGGCCGTGTTCGGGGGAGACGAAGTAGTGGTCGAACGATCCGGCGCGATCGCCGGTGGTGTGTTGCATGAAGAGGAGGAAGCTGGCGAACCCTTCGAGGAACGGGCGGAGCTCGGCCAGCGTCGTGTCGCGGCGGTCGGCGGGGGTCTGGTAGATCTTCTCGGAGACGGCGAGGACGGCGGCGGCGACGGCGCCCATCTTGGCGTTGTCCAGGTGCCGGACGTAGGCCATCTCGGGCGGGATCGGGCGCAGGTCGCCGTGCGGGCAGCGCCAGCGGTCGGCCGGGCCGGTGCCGCCGCCGGGTTTGGGCGGGCCGAACGGCCGGTCGGTGCGGACCCAGGGCGGCAGCCGCGTCCTGCGGACCGGGTCGGCGGTCCACGCCGGGCCGAACACGACCCGTTCGAGGTTCCAGCGCAGCGACCGTTCCGCCGCCTCCCACAGTTCGGGGCTGGGGACCTCCTGGTGCGACATGAACAGCGAGTAGCTCGCCAGTCCGTGGCGCACCTCGTTGTACTGTTCGACGACCTGCTTGTCGGACAGGTAGTAGTCCAGTTCGGGGCGGTACAGGTAGCGGAAGGCTCCGTCGGGCTGGAGGTTCTCGACGAGCCAGCGGGTGGCCCAGTACACGCCGTCGCGCAGGGCGCGGCGCGAGAGGTTCTCCCGGGTCGGGGGCAGCGGGGGGATGCCGCGCGACAGCCGGACCACCGAGTCGCCGCCGGGGCGTGTCTCGCGGAAGTGGTGCGCGCGGAAGCGTTGGACGCGGAGGCGCGGGTCGAGCCGGTACAGCGTCTTGGACAGCTCGTCGGCGCCGGCCTGGGGCCGGTCGGCCAGTTTCCGGGCGGCGTCGAGGGCCCTGCGGCTGGCGTCGAGGTAGTCGCGGCAGGCGCGCGCGAGGAGGTCCTCCACGTCCTTGCGTCCGGCGTACACGGCGTCGGACGGGGGCCGGACCTGGTAGCGCGGGGTATCGCGGTCGAGGGCGACGCCGTGGAGGCCGAGGTCGATCGCGCGCCACAGGAAGCTCCGGTAGCGCGTCTCGGCCGGCTTGCCGGAGACGGCGGTGTAGACGTCGGTGAAGTCGTACGCGACCTCGACCTCGACCGTCAGCCGCGCCAGCGCTTCGGGAAGGGGTCCCTCGCGGGACTCGTAGCGCCGGCGATAGCGTTCGGCCAGTTCGGCAGCCGCCGCCTTCGTCGCGTCGATCAGCGTGCGGCCGCGGCCGCCGGCGAAGAGCGCCGGCCGGATGTGCTGGGTGTAGGGCTTCGAGTTCTTGGATTCCGGGTCGGCGGGGACGTCGCGGGCGATCGGCTTGAGTCCCTGCAGTTGGACGAGCACCTCGTGGTCGCCCTCCGTCGTCAGGGCGGGGAGCGGGGGGGGCTCGTGCGGCAGGCCGGCCAGCGTGGCGCGGGCCAGCCGGACCAGTTCCGCGCCTTCCTCGCCGGTGAGCTGGGGCCAGCCGGGGATTGTCTCGTAGAGTCCCGCCGCTTCCGACAGGTACAGCGCGTGGAACCGTTCGGACGGTTTGTAGAGCGCCAGGCGGTTGCGCACGGTGACCTTGGGGAGGAGCGACGGATTGGCGAGGGTCGGGGAGACGACGACGTGGCGGACGCCGTGCTGTTCGAGCAGGCGGGCGACGGCGTCGTCGTCCCGTCCGGAGAGCAGGCGTTCCAGGGTCCCGTCGGGGGTGAGGTCGTTGGGGGTCAGCAGTCGGGCGCCGCGCAGTTCGCACGCCGGGAGGGCGTCGCGTCCGAGGGCGAGGACATCGCCCTGGTCCTGCAGGCGGTGGCACAGGTCGCCGGCGGTCGGGGGCGGCAGGTCCTCGGCCGCCGGTCCGTGCAGGTAGGTGCGGTAGATCTGCCAGCCGAGGGCGACGAGGCTGGCGGCGAGGGCGGCGGTGAGGAGGGAATCGACGAGCGTCCAGCGGCGTCGCGGGCTTTCCTTGCGGTCTCCGGCGGGAGGGGTTTGGGGCGAGGCCGCGGGCTGCGGCGGGTCGGCGGCCGGGGAGGGCGCCGGGGTGCCGGAGGAGGGGGTGCGGTCCTTGCGGCGTCGGGTCATCGCGGGGACCCTACCAAAAAACCGGGCAGGTGGCGTATCCTTCGACGGCATGGTTCCTGCCGGCGCCGGGATCCGGTTCTGCCCCGTGTGCGGCAAGGCGTTCCCGCCGGGCGCCCGTTTCTGTCCCGAAGACGGCGTGTCGCTCGTCGATGCGCCGCGGGGTGCGCCGCCCGGCGCGGCGCCGGCGGCGCCG